>NZ_JBFRPJ010000059.1:0-42687 GCF_041471945.1 Vibrio sp. 10N.261.51.A4 | reverse complement strand
TCTTAAGATCCTGTCTATGAGCCTGCCTTAGTTATCCAATTATCCATCAACTCTGAAAAGTCCAAACACAGTTTTGTCCAAATCCCATTTAGACGCCCAATAATTAAAAAAGGGATTGGTATTTCTACCAATCCCCTCCAAACTCTCTTTCTACTTACAAGCTCTCAATTGCCTTTTGAACCGCAGGGCCAATCTGGCGTTTACGAGAAGTGACGCCTTCTAACGTCAGCATGTCGCTTGTTGGTTCAGCATTGAAAGCTGACTTAATGACTTGATAGTCGCTTTCATCTACCCAAAGTAAGTTTGCTTCTTTGTTCTTGGTGTCTGTGATGGAGAAGAACAGATAGTCTAGCCCGTTCTCTTCTTTGTAAGTCTTCATTGCTGTTAAAAGATCGTCTTTACGGTCAATCAGTTGTTGAGCCGTTAGCGTTTCAGCCACACCGATACCCACCTGTTTGCCACCGTATTTAAAGTTTTTGTAATCCAGCGTCAGAATGGTTTCAGAAGAAAGATGACTGAGATCCGACTTAGCAATCAGCATCTGTTGACCAAAATCTTCGATATCTGAAATACCTGCAACTTTTGCCAGCTTTTCAGCGTATTCACGATCATGCTCAGTCGTGGTTGATGATTGGAATACCACAGTGTCAGAAAGGATTGCGCCTAAGCCTACACAAGCAAGGTGCTTAGGTAGTGACACATCCAGCTTTTCAGCGTTGTCAGCCAGAATAGTTGCAGCCGATCCCCAACCTCGAATATCCATTTCGACAATCTGTGGGGTGTTAATCGGTGAGCCACCAATAGCGTGATGATCAACCACAGCAACAATCGATGCTTGGTCGATAGTTGGCGCTAGCTGAGTGACTTGGTTGAAGTCCACCAGCCCCACTCGATATGAAGAGTAATCTGTCTCTACGCGTGGTGATTCCGCATTACAGTAGTTCAAGATGAAGGTGGATTCTGGATTGATAGGCTCAGGTACTGTCGCTGTACCGCCATAGATATGAGCCGCGAGCATCGCAGACATTACCGTGTCGCTGTCTGGGCTTAGGTGCCCTGTCCATACGAGATCTTCACTGTTTTCATTGGCAGATTGTTTAAGACTGAAAGCATAGCTTGCTGAGCTAAAATACATAATTAGGGCTGCAACGACAGGGGTTAGCTTCACGGGTATTTCCTTATTTGAATTCGATATAGAAGCCCATAAGCTAAACACCAAAAATTTCAGAACCGTGTCACTAATATTTCAGATTTACTTCAGTGAGTAACGAAATGTAATTTCCCTCACTTTGAGAGTATTCTTCTCCCATCAATTGTACCTCCCCCTTTCGATTACACGCCCGCCACAACCAATTTTGGATTAGTTCAGCTTTTCATTATTTCACAATGAATTTCAATGAACCCTAATGATAAGAAAGCTAAGGTACTGATTTATTTACATCATAACATCATCAACCCACATATTAGAAATAAGATAATCTTATTAAAAATGGATTATCGAAAGGCACAAATAAGGCTACAAAGCAGCCTTATTGAGTAAGCATAAATGAGCTATTGATTCACCGATATCGAGGTTCTGTTCCTCCCCTTTCCCACTACTGGTAAGGGATCGGAGATGTAAACCAAGGGGAGGTTAGGAGGGGATTCTAGTGTTTGTATCGAAAGGTATTACTATCATCAACAATCTCGATTTTAACAGGCACGGTGCCTTGTTTAACGTTGCCGATTTTTGCAAATGCCTTGTGCGACAGGTCGATCACTCGGCCTTTTACATAAGGGCCTCGATCATTAATTTTCACATCAACAGACTTGTTATTGTTTGTATTGGTCACTCTCACGATAGTCCCGAATGGCAAGGTTTTATGAGCCGCAGTAGTCGCATTCATATTATACGTCTCACCACTTGCTGTGAGCCTTCCATGGAATTTATCGCCATACCAAGAAGCTTTACCAGCAAGAGCATGTGACTTGGCATATTCCTTTGTTTTAGAACTGCCGACAGCCGACGTTGAGGTGCATCCGGCTAATATCATAAGGATAAGAGCGGTAAAGATAATATGTAATTTTTTCATGTGGTTTGTGTGCGCTAATCTCTGCATGTTTCTCTATTTTCGTTGTTGTTGGTTAGCAATATAATGCTGAGTATAGTCACTGCTCAGCCAAGGCTACCATTCGGTATGATGACGGAATGTTTTCATGAACGACACTTTCTTCCGTCATATTCATGAAAGGTTTTATCGTCAAAACGTCAACTTTAACAACGTCTTAAATCTGTATATTTCTTAATCGCTTCATGTAGATAAGTCACTCAGCCAAACATCCAAATACAAAAGCGGATTGGTATCTCTACCAATCCTCTTTAGGGGTAATTCGTTTTTCTGCCTTAAGCGCAATTGTCCGTAATCAGTCACCTACGCTTCTTCTCGGCTGTATAAGTTACGCTTTACTGGTTTGTACCGAATTCGTCATCGATTTGGCTTTAGTTTCAGGCACCAAAGACATCAACCCGGTAATAACAAGAGCAGCAACACCCGACATCGTGACTGGCGAGCCAAATATGCTTTGCACTAGCGTGGGGGCTTCTTTCAATAAATCCGGTACCAGCATTACCCCCAGCCCTAAACCTAATGAGATGGCAATCGTCATGATTCTGCGACGATCCAGCTTCTCACTAGCGATAATCTTGATGCCCGCCGCAGCAACCGTACCAAACATCACCAATGTCGCTCCGCCTAATACTGGCTTTGGAATCGTCATTAATACCGCGCCTAAGATGGGAAATAGACCTAATAGAAACAGAATTGCCGCAATGAAGTAGCCAATGTAACGACTCGCAATCCCAGTAAAATGGATCACGCCATTGTTCTGGCTGAAAGTCGTGTTCGGAAAAGTATTGAATACCGCTGCGATGAGCGAGTTCACACCGTCACCTAGCACGCCCGCCTTGAGTCGATTGATGTATTTTGGACCCTTAACTGGTTGGCCTGAGAACATGCTATTGGCGGTAAGGTCACCCGTCGTTTCAATAACAGTAATCAAGTAGATAAAAGCAATAGGGAGGAAGGCTTGCCAATCAAAAGCGAAGCCATATTTAAATGGGACTGGGATACTCAATAGCGGTTGAGATGCAAAAGAAACCATTGGCGCTTTGCCCATCAGAATAGCAACGCCCCACCCTACAACCAATCCGACTAAAATCGACGACAGCCTTACCATGGTGTTGTTGCTTAGGTTAAGTGCCACTATGGTTCCGAGCACAATCGCACCCAACATCAAATTGCTTCCAGAACCAAAATCTTCTGCGCCAACACCACCAGCGATATCAGTGACGCCGACTTTAATCAAAGAGACACCAATCGTCGTGATAACGATGCCAGTAGCAACGGGCGTGATCACTACTTTGAGTTTTTCGATAAAGCGCGATAGGACGATTTCGACAAATGCACCAAAGAAGCAGACACAAAAAATGGTGGCGAGCATTTCATCCGGCCCACCTCCATTTGATTTAACAAGAAAACCCGCACCTAACACAGAACCTAAGAACGCAAAGCTGGTCCCTTGGACACAGATCATCCCTGCGCCAACTGGCCCTATTTTCCTAGCTTGTATAAAAGTGCCGACCCCAGACACCATCAGTGCCATGCTGATCAAATAAGGGATGTGTTCACCCAACCCTAAAACACCGCCAATAATGAGCGTTGGTGTGATAATGCCAACAAAGCTGGCTAATACATGCTGCAGCGCCGCGTAACTGGCTGCTTTAACTGATGGTCGATCGTCTAATCCGTAGATCAATTCACTGTTCTGTTCCATGTGACTTCCTTTATGTATTTTTTATTGTATACAATTTACATAAAGGCAATAGAGCAACATATATGCCAATGGTTTAACATCATACTTATCAATCAGTTAAGTTTTCAATCAGTCCAACGTGCACTATAGAGCAACAATGTCGGCTTGTTTTAGTGCAACCGATAGTTTATCCGATGTTCCCAAATTTAGCCCTACAGACACAAAAAAGGATTGGTATCGCTACCAATCCTCTTTAGGGGGTGTTTCGGTTTTTCTACCTATGGAAGGCAGTAACGCTATTACTCGTAATCAGTCGCGTAGGTGTCTTCGTATGTGTGCGAGTAAAATTCGAATAGGTTGCCAAACGGGTCTTCTAGATAAACCATTTGCGCTTGTTTTAGTTCGTCTTCTGGGTGGTAACGCATGATGTCCATACGAACCTTACCGCCAAACTCTTCAACGCGCTTAATAGCTGAATGAAACTGCTCTTTTGGAAGTTGCAGACAGAAGTGGAAGATGCCTAGACGAGAGAAGTCTACTTCGTGACGCTCTTGACGATCTTTCATTTCGAACAGCTCAACACCGATGCCATCAGATGTGACTAGGTGTGCAATGTTGAAGCCTTTGAAGCCTTCGCCAAATACTGCGATACACATACGGCCGATTGCTGATTCGCGCTCTTCCAAAACCTTAGTGTTGTTCATTACGATTCTTAGACCCAGAGCCTTAGTGTAAAACTCGACTGCTTTGTCCATGTCGCCAACCATGATGCCTACGTGATTCATTTTCATAACTTGCTCCAAATTCGTTTTTAATTCTGTGCGTTTCGAAGACTGGCTTCGATGTTTCGTTTCGATGAAGAGAGTATATGGAGATGTGACGATTAACTGAAATTATCATAAATTATATTAATGATAATTTTTTGTTATTTACAGATTGGTATAACAACTCAACTCAACTCGCGTAAAGAAACCGTACTTCCCCTTACCTACATAGACACTGAACCAAATACTGCTTACCTAAATAGAGAACAACCTAAAAAGCATAGCTACTCAAATTGGGGTTGCTGATGTTTGATGGCTTTTGTTAATCGTTTTTGTTGATAGCTTTTACCGATAGTCCTTTCCTTTCGAAGATAGGATTCGCCTATTGAATCTATAGAAATGTCCGATTTCACTAATTTTCGGTGGCAATGCAATATATCTACATCGACGCGGGATAGCGTTAAACACTATAAATTAGAAAGAGAGTCAAATCATGATCAACACAGAAATCAAACCATTCAACGCAACAGCATTCAAAAACGGCGAATTCGTAGAAATCACTGAGCAAGACGTTAAAGGCAAGTGGGCTGTATTCTTCTTCTACCCAGCAGACTTCACGTTTGTATGTCCAACTGAGCTAGTTGACCTACAAGACAAATACGCAGAGCTTCAATCTCGCGGCGTAGAAGTTTACTCAGTATCAACTGACACTCACTTCTCTCACAAAGCATGGCACGATACTTCTGACAAAATCGGCACTATCGAATACTTCATGGTAGGCGACCAAACTGGCAACATCACAAATAACTTCAACGTTATGCGTGAAGGTCAAGGCCTTGCAGACCGTGCAACGTTCCTAATCGACCCTGAAGGCGTTATCCAAGCAATGGAAATCACAGCTGAAGGCATCGGCCGTGACGCAGAAGACCTACTACGCAAGGTTAAAGCAGCACAATACGTAGCCGCTAACCCAGGTGAAGTTTGCCCAGCTAAATGGAAAGAAGGCGAAGAGACTCTAGCTCCATCTCTAGACCTAGTAGGCAAGATTTAATCTAAGCCTAGCTAACAAGAATAGCTAAACGGTTCTACAGGCGCGCTTCGGCCCCCCTCCTAAAGGGCAGTCGCGCGCCACCCTTTCAAAACATCAACACCACAATATTTGCCGACTTGCGCCCCCTTTTTATTTTCCTTTTTCAGCAAGAAGGTATTGGTCAATACCAAGACACAGAATTTAAGAGCAGGCACGATTATGTTAGATCAAGCAATGAAGCAGCAGCTAAAAGCATACCTAGAAAACCTAAAAACCAATGTTCAGTTAGTGCTTAGCCTGGATGGCAGCGACACCGCGAACAAACTTCAAGATCTGGCGAATGACATCTCGTCTTTAACCGATAAAATTGAAGTGACTCGCGATGACAGCGCAAGCACTCGCAGCCCTATCATGCAGGTCGTGAACCAAGAGAAAGGCACCGCGATCGGTTTTGCCGGTTTGCCAATGGGTCACGAATTTACGTCACTGGTTCTAGCACTGCTTCATAGTGGTGGTCACCCTATCAAGCTTGAAGCGGACGTAATCGAGCAAATTAAAGAACTCGATCAAGAGCTTAATGTAGAGATTTTTATCTCGCTCTCATGCCAAAACTGTCCAGAAGTGGTTCAAGCCTTCAATATGATGTCGGCGATTAATCCTCTGGTTAAGACAACGATGATCGACGGCGCAGCATTCCAAGATGAAGTGAAGTCTCGCGACATCATGGCAGTACCAAGTGTATTCGTTAATGGTGAGCTATTTGGTCAAGGCCGTATGTCACTGGCTGAAATCCTTAACAAGGTTGATTCAGGCGCAGCGGAAAAGAAAGCAGCAAACCTAAACCAACAAGCACCGTTTGATGTATTGGTTGTCGGCGGCGGCCCTGCAGGTTCTTCAGCGGCAATTTATGCTGCACGTAAAGGCATTCGTACTGGTGTGGTTGCTGACCGATTCGGCGGCCAAGTGATGGACACTATGGCGATTGAGAACTTTATCTCAGTGAAAGCAACCACCGGCCCTAAATTAGTGGCAAGCCTTGAAGAGCACGTAAAAGAGTACGGTGTTGAAGTAATGACTGAGCAGCGCGCTGCAAACATCATTGCGGCAGAAGACACTGAAGACACTGAAGACGGTTACATCCACGTTGAGCTAGAGAGCGGCGCAACATTACGATCTCGCACGGTCATCACCAGTACTGGTGCTCGCTGGCGTGAAATGAACGTTCCGGGTGAGCAAGATTACCGCAATAAAGGCGTCGCTTACTGCCCACACTGTGACGGCCCTTTATTCAAAGGAAAGAAAACAGCGGTTATCGGTGGTGGTAACTCAGGCATTGAAGCGGCAATTGATTTAGCGGGTATCGTGGAACACGTAACCGTACTTGAATTTGCAGACACACTGCGTGCCGACCAAGTGCTTATCGACAAAGCAAACGCAACACCAAACATCGAAATCATCAAGATGGCACAAACCACACAAGTGATTGGTGATGGCAACCGTGTAACCGGTCTGGAATACAAAGACCGCAACACGGATGAACTTAAACAGATCGAACTAGCGGGTATCTTTGTTCAAATCGGCCTGATGCCAAACAGCGAATGGTTGAAGGGTTCGAAAGTTGAGCTGTCACCACGCGGTGAAATTGAAATTAACGCTCATGGCGCAACATCAATGAAAGGTGTGTTTGCAGCGGGTGATGTAACAACCGTACCTTACAAACAGATCATCATAGCGATGGGTGAAGGTGCAAAAGCAAGCTTAGGTGCATTTGACCACCTAATCCGTAACTCAGCTCCGGTTAAAGAGGCTGAAACCGCTTAAACTTAAAACTTAAAAGCTTCTAGGCATAAAAGCTTTTAACTCAAGTTCCTTAAATATTTGTTAACTTAATTCTTTACTGTTAACGACTTAGTCGACATTTAGACACCACTCCTATGGATTTATGAGTGGTTTTTTTCTTTCTGATCTATGCCGGTTGATAAAGCATGAAAGCAACAACAAGCGCAAGACTTCCACCCAAGCAACGATTCACAAACATCATCTGTTTTGGTGATTGAAGCAACTTTTTAAGCATTGTGCCGCAATACGCCCATACCAACATGCACGGTACGCCCGTGATCACCATACCCGCGATAATGGTCACGACTTGAATCAAATAATCGGCATTCGGGGTGATGAACTGTGAAAACACAGTTAATGACGCAATCCAACCTTTAGGGTTTAACACCTGCACCAACACGCCTGACATAAAGCCCGAGCGATTGTCGGTGGTGCTTTCTTCGATTTGCATATTCGCAATCGACCACGCCATGAACAGCAAATAAGCCGCACCCGCGTATTTCAAAATGCTGTATAGCTCTGGGTAAAGGGTAAATAGGCTCACCAAACCGACACTAGAACCCGCCAATACGATGATGATGCCAACAGCGTTCCCAGAGATAAAAGGTAAAGTCGCAGCAAATCCATAACGACTTGAAATCCCAAGTAATGCGATATTGCCAGCCCCAGGGGTAATTGCAATTGATGTTGAAAATAGCAAGAACGCCAGCATTAATTGAGAGCTCATTTCCTCTCACTCCTAATAAGTAAAGTATTTATAGGGAGATAGTTTACAGATTCGACTAGGAATTAAATTGCTATATAGGCTAATATTAATCCAAATCTGAGCAAGACTTTTCTAAAATATCCATGAAACAGAAAGAATCCACCAAAGAAGTGCTAGATGACACAGATATCGCCATCTTAGAACATATCCAACAAGACGGACGCATGAGCAACAGCAAGCTCGCAGAGAAGGTCAACCTCAGCGAAACCCCATGCTGGCGTCGTTGGAAACGCATGGAAGAAACTGGCTATATCGATGGTTACGCCGCTAAGCTGAATCGTAAGAAATTAGGCTTTCATGTGGCTGGTTTTACCCTTGTAACACTAGGCAATCATGAAGTTGAAAACACAGAACCGTTCGAAGAGTTTGTCGCGGTAACCGATTGGATTCCAATGTGTCACTGCATTGCAGGCGGCGCCGATTACATGGTGCAAGTGTTGGCGAAAGATTTAGAAGAGTACTTTGAGCGTATTAGCTCGATCAGAAGAGTCAAAGGCGTGAGCGCGATTCAGTCGAACATCTCAGTAAAAGAGTTGAAAAACAGCTATCGATTACCGCTTTCAGATTAGCTCCCTAAAACACATAAAACACATAAAACAAAAAGCCCAGCCGCGATAGATTTCTAAAGTCTAAGGCTCTGGGCTTAACGTTATTATTTACTGGGTTAACTTGCTTAGCTATTCACAAGGATGAGCTAGATGGATCAAGGCTAAACCACCGAGTGATGTTTCACGATATTTCTTGTTCATGTCTTTACCGGTTTGGTACATGGTTGCGATGACCTTATCGAGTGAGATCAAAGACTTGCTGTTTCGCTTCAATGCCATGCGAGATGCATTAATTGCCTTCATCGCACCCATCGCATTTCGCTCGATACACGGCACTTGAACCAAGCCGCCAATTGGGTCACAAGTCATACCCAATGAGTGTTCCATCGCGATTTCCGCCGCAATACAGATCTGCTCATTGCTGCCACCGCGTAGTGCCGTTAATCCCGCAGCCGCCATAGAGGATGATACGCCTACCTCACCTTGGCATCCTACTTCCGCACCAGAGATCGAAGCGTTAGTTTTGTACAGAATACCAATCGCGCCCGATACCGCTAAGAAATCTTTTAACTGCTTAGTATCCAACTCTTTAATGAAGCGATGGTAGTACATCAACACAGCAGGAATAACGCCCGCCGCACCATTGGTTGGTGATGTTACCACTTGGCCACCAGCCGCATTTTCTTCGCTAACCGCAAACGCAAACAAGTTAATCCAATCCATGATTTCCATTGGGTCGTTTTCAACCGCCGCATTCGCTTCTAACTTTTTCAGTAGGTTAGGCGCACGACGAGTTACGTTCAAACCACCATCAAGAATGCCTTCGGTTTCAAAGCCACGCTCCATACAACGACTCATCACTCGCCAGATTTGATCCGCTTTCTCTGAAATAATGTCAGCGCCTTCGAACTCCGCTTCATTTTTTAGAATCATACCACCGAGGCTCATCCCACTATTGTCAGCTTGTTGAAGCATTTCATCGGCGTTTTTGAACGGGAAAGGAACTTCTACCGCTTGGGTTTGAGTACCATTTTGCAGTTCATCAGCAGTTGCGATAAAACCGCCGCCAATCGAATAATAAGTTTCATCGACAATCACGTTGCCACTCTGGTCAAACGCAGTAATCATCATGCCATTTTCATGCAGAGGCAGATTGTCTTTGTGGAACAACATGTCGGTTTCGTAGTTGAAGGCAATGTGCTTGGTGCCCGCTAAATCCATCTCACCACTGTCTACGGCATGACGCATTGCTTGGTTTGCGCTGGTGATTTTGATGGTGTCTGGTTTATTGCCGAGTAGCCCCAATATTGTAGCTCTGTCGGTGTGGTGACCTATGCCAGTCAATGACAAAGAACCGTATAAATCCACCTGAATACGCGTCACTTCTGCGATTTTATCAGCGATTAATTGTGTGAAATGGAAACCCGCAATCATTGGGCCGTTGGTGTGAGAGCTCGATGGCCCAACACCAATTTTGTAGATATCAAAGATCGATAACATAGATATACCAGTAAAAAATCGGTCAATTAAGAAAGAGCGGCATAAAGCCAATCAGGGATAACAGTACAAGCAGCAATCGTCACAACAGCGAACACCAACAAGCCATAATGACTCGCGGTAGGCTTTGCAAACAAATGCTTTTGCTTTTCTATAAATTCATTTTGTTGCTCGGTTACCTCTCCCCAGAAGCGGCTCACAACAACACCTAACACTAAGAAAACCACAGTGCCAATCAAGGCAAACCAAGGCCAAGCTATTCCGCTGTATTTGGCGATGAATACGACGGCCACACTGCCAATACTGCCCGCAATTACGCCTTTCTCGTTTGCTTGTTTGAAGAACAAACCCAAGATGAAAGAGCCAAGGCGAATACCAACAAAAATAGAGGTTAAGCTCGCAATCGTTTTAAGCACTGATTCATTAGAAACAGCCAGTAACGCAGGCACAACAACCGACGCTGCAGCAACCAGGCTCATTTTTCTAGCCACTGATTCATAGTGCGCGTCAGAGGCTTGCTTACGGAAGAAGCGCTTATAGAAATCGAACGTTGCGACCGTCGCCATTGAGTTATAGGTGGAATCCAATGTCGACATTGCCGCAGCCGAAAGTGCTGAGATCACCAAACCAACAATGATTGGGTTGGTATGGTTAAACACAAAATCGAGAATCACTTCGTTGCTGTTTTCAAAACTGCTGTCTTGATAAAAGACACTTAACAGCACCCCCATCACAGCAAAGAACAGATAAACAAAAAATGCGCCGTAGCCACAAAGCAACATCGATTTTTGCGCTGTTTTAACACACTTAGTCGCCAATGTTCTTTGAATAATCAGTTGGTTAGTGCCATACACACTCAGGTGCAAGAAGCTCACAGCCACTACGCCGGCCCACAATGTGGTATCGACGCCTAAGTCAAAATCGAGATTGATGATATTCAAATGTTCAGGAGACAACATCTCGCCCGCATCGATTTTCATCAGTAATAAAACAAAGATCGCAATGCTGCCGATAATCAACACTGCTGACTGAAGCATGTCAGTCCAGATTACAGTCGAGATACCACCCGCATAGGTATACAACGCAGTAAATACGCTGATGTAGATGATCGCCTCAGAGATACTCACTGGCAGCACTTGCACTAAGATCAGGGCTACCGCATACAGAATAACCCCTGCCGAAATACACTGAACCACAATGAACACGATGGAATTGATCGTGCGAGCAACAACGCCAAAGCGGTGCTCTAGGTATTCGTAAATCGAGGTTAGGCCGAGCTTGTAAAACACCGGAACAAAGAAAAGCACAGTGAAAAAGATCACTATTGGATAGTTCAAATGTACGCTCATCGCTTCCATGCCTGAGCTATAAACCCAGCCCGGCATGCCAACGAACGTCATTGCGCTGATGTAGGTTGCAAGAATCGACACACCTGCCGTAAACCAACCAAACTGTTTTCCACCAGTCGAAAAGTCGCCACCGACGCTATAGCGCCTATTAACTAAGTAGCTGATAAACAAAGTAGTTAGCACATAAAGAGCAATAACCACAAAACTTGAGTACGTAACCATTTTTAGATTCCGTTTATTGTATGTCGCAATTAATTCGCTGCCAATAGTACTCAAAAATGGATGTTTTCCCTCAAAAACCCACAATAAGTGTGACTATTATCACTAAGATAGACGATTAAACACTCAAACCACCCCACAAAGCACAAAAACCCAGTTAAATGAGATCAAGTTCACTAAAATGCACAAAATGGGTACGCACTCATTTTAAAATTGACTTTGATCACGGATCTAATAACCACAAAAATTCTATTATCTCTCCCGAAATGAAGACGGTGTGATGAAGCTAAATAATCAACACACAATAATTAAAACCAAAACCACCCTATATAAAATAAAGGTTTATCGGTCATGACCATTAAAAAACACATGAGCGAAGTTCCTATGATTCAAAGGGTAGCCGCATATCTAGCAATTCTAGTAGGTTACTTTTTTTATTGTTATAACTTTGTAATTATTGACTACGTACGCCCATACATTGTGGAAGAATATGCTGGTATTAGCCTTTCTGATACCGCTCAGTTCTACACTTGGCAGTCTGTTGGTGCTCTGATTGGTGCACTGAGCTGTGCATGGTTCGCAACCAAGTTCGGCAAAAAGTCCACGCTAGTAGCAATTACGGCATTAAACGGTGGTGCAACCATCATCAACATGATGTTTACCGACTACGCCACTTGGGCCGCAATGCGTTTCATCATTGGACTGTCTTTAGGCGGTTACTTCACTGTAGCTGTATCTTTGATGATTGGCCTATTTACACCAACGGTTCGCGGTAAGTTGACTGCTTTTGCTTCTTCAATGTTCTCTGTTGCTTTAGTGGCAATGGGCGCTTACGCAGCCTTCATTACAAGTGTTGATGCACCTTGGCAGAGCCTAATGTGGGTAGGTGGTATTCCACCGCTTGTAGCAGCAGCGTTAATGATCTTTGTATTACCAAGCGACAAAACAGTGATCGCCTACGGTGAAGAAGATCAACAAACCACAACCAATGCAGCTGGTGAAGTAACCGAAGCTAAAAAAGGTTCTTGGGGTGAGATGTTAAGCAAGCCTTACCGCAAAATTACGATTACTTGTTTACTTCTTTCTGGTCTTAACTTCTACGGATTCCAATTCTTCGGTGGCTTTGTAACTACCTACCTGAAAGATGTTCGTATGTTTGATGGTGCAACCATCGGTTTGATCTTCTCTATCTCAGCATTTGGTTCACTCTTCGGTGCTTGGTTCTGGGGATGGGCAGCAGATAAGTACGGTCGTAAGATCAACGCGTTCGGCTTCATCCTCGCAGGTATCATGGTTTCTATCTTCTTTGTCGCACCTGGTGACATGATGATTGGCGGCCTAAACATGCTGGCTCTTCTAGGTCTTATCTACAACTTCGGCCTGTCTGCTTCTGCAGTATGGGGCGGTTACTTCTCTGAATTGTTCCCAGCACGCTTGCGTAGCTATGGTGCAGCTTTATTCCATGGCGGTCGTATTATCGGCATGTGGGCACCAATGGTTCTTATCTTCATCCAAGAGCGTACCGACCTACAAACAGCAATGTGGGGCTCACCAATCGTATGGATTATCGCCGGCCTACTATGGCTAACACTGCCTGAAACTCTAAAAGGTGGCGTCTTCGATAAGAGCAAAAAAGCTGAAGCAGCAAAAGCTTAATTCGACACTCATACGCTGAAGTTCAAATACGAAAAGTTTAAAGCCGGCTGATAAATCAGCCGGTAACAAAATCCAAATCGAGTCCTGTTCCGAATGTTGACTCGACAACACAAAGAGAAATTATTATGTCTAAATATCAAGAAGCGAAACGCATTGTTCGTGAATACTTCGATGCAATGGAAAACGCAACTCACGAGAACGTTGCTGAAGTTTTAAAAGCACACACTTCTGAAGATTACTTGTGGCGCGGTGTTTACCCATTCCGTGAGCAAGAAGGCGCACAAGCAGCAGCTGACGTATTCTGGGCACCAATGATGAAGTCAATGACTCGCATGCAGCGTCGTCAAGACATCTTCATCGGTGGTAACAACGAAGTTAACCCAGATGAGATTTGGGTAATGAGCATGGGTCACTTCATGGGTCTATTCGACGCTGAATACCTAGGTATGCGCCCAACTGGCAAGATCATGAACGTTCGCTACGCAGAATTTAACTGTGTTGTTGATAGCAAAATCACTAAGACAGGCCTGTTTCTAGACCTACTAGGCATGATGGATCAAGCGGGTTGCTACCCACTTCCACCATCAACTGGTAAGCACTTCGTATACCCTGGCCCACGTAACCACGACGGTCTGCTATTCGAAGACGCGGCTCCAGAAGAAGGTGTTGCGACACTGGCTCTAGTAAACAAAATGGTTGATGACCTGTCTGCTCTTAACGACAGCGGCGCAATGGGTTGCCCACCAGAAGTACTCGCGAAGAGCTGGTCAAAAGACATGATTTGGTACGGCCCATGTGGTATCGGCGCGTCTTACACTATTCCTCGTTACCAACAACAGCACCAACTTCCTTTCCGTAATAACCTGAAAGACAAGAAGTTCAACGGCCACGTTTGTCGTTTCGCTGAAGGTAACTTCTCTTGTTTCTTCGGTTGGCCAAACCTATCAAACACACCAACAGGTGGCTTCCTAGGTATGACTGGCGGCGAAGTGCGTGCAAACATGCAAGTGGTTGACGTTTACTACCGCGACGGTGACAAACTGTCTGAGAACTGGGTTCTTATCGACCTTCCTTACTGGCTACAACAGCAAGGTCTAGATGTGTTCGAACGCACTTCAAGCATCATGAACCCAACGCTGTAATCGATACGCTTTAATCCAAAAGATTGAAACGAAATAGTGGCAACCTAAATAGACATCTGATTTAGGTTGCCACGCTTACTGGGGGACCCTTCTCGCTCCTAGTAAGTGCTCCAACCAATTCATTATTGCTCCACTAATAACTGAATCTACTAGTGCCTCATGGATGGGGTACACCCTGCCAAACCATTACCAATATAACGGGCTTGAAAGCACGGTGGCTTTCTACGGCCTGAATAAAGAGAATTACAATGAAAAAGTCGATTCTTTCAGCAGTGATCCTGACAGCACTTACCTCAGGTTCTGCTTTTGCTGCACACACTTTTACCAATGACGCGGGCGATAGCCTTACTTTAGACGGTCGTTTCGACGTTCGTTACCAAGATAAGGGCGGCGACCACAACGGTGAGTGGAACAGCGGTAGCTCTCGTTTCGGCCTTAAAGGTCAAATGGGACTCGATAACGGCTGGACTGGCTTTGGCCATGCTGAATGGGGTTACAACTCAGGTGCTAACGGCGACAATATTTACGACCGACTTCTATACGCAGGCGTAGAGCACGACAAATACGGCAAGATCGCAGCAGGTACTAAGCAGTGGTCTACTTTTTATGACGTCGCATGGTACACCGACTTAGGTCGTGTCTTCGGTACTCGCGGCTCAGGTGTTTACAACCTTTCTGACTGGGGTATTGCATCTGGTACAGGTCGAGCAGAAAACTCCATTACTTACCGTAACTCAATCAACGACCAAGTAAGCTACGGCTTCACTTACCAAACGACACGTGAAGAAGTGGCACTAGCGAGTAATGCGACAGCTTCATTGAAAAACGGAATGGGTGCGTCAATCACTTACAAACCGGTTGATGGCGTAACACTAGGTGCAGCTTACCACCAAAATGAAATTGCAGACCTAGACTCAGGTGTGGTTGGCGTAGAAAATGGCGACAACATGCGCATCATGCTATTGGGTGCGAACTACAGCAACGGCGGCTTCTACGCAGGTGCCACTTTCCATGTTGGCGAAAACTGGGAAGCTGTAAGCCAAGGCGGTACGGATGTAATGTTCGATACCCTAGGTGGTGAAATCTACACGTACTACCACTTCGACAATGGCCTACGCCCTACGTTGAACTACAACTACATGGAAGATCGTGATGACCAAACAGATGGCTATGAGCGTAACCTGCTTATCCCTGGTGTTGAATACCACTTCCAGAAGAACAAATTCCTAGTTTGGACTGAATACCAATTCGACCTAGGTAAAGATCAGCTCGTTGGCAATAAATTCGAAAACAGAGATGACCAATTCGCTGCAGGTATTCGTTACTACTTCTAACGCCCAGTTAGTCGATTCATAAATTCTTTAAACAAAGCTCTGCTCTTACGCAGAGCTTTTTTGGGTCATACCCAGAATAATATTCAACACTCTCTATTAACCCTTATTTTTCATCCAATCATGGCATATTGTATTTTTGAGTACGTACCTAATTATGTTACTCTATGCACAATCAATTTGGTTCAAAAGTATGGTCTATGAGCTCTCCAAAACACTCCACGGCGTCAAAGCCAACCGTCACCTCTAAAGATGTCGCTAAACTTGCTGGCGTTTCTCAATCAACTGTATCTCGTGTATTTGTCCCGGGCAGTTCAGTGTCTGAAAAGACCAAGCAAAAAGTGTTCGATGCAGCAAAATCGTTGAACTATCGTCCCAATGCCTTTGCCCGCAGTCTGACGACAAATGAGTCCAAATTGATTGGCTTAGTTTTCCCAGATGCCGACTACCCTATCCACATGAAAACTCTGCAGCTTATCTCTACTGAGCTACAAAAGCAGGGTTACTCTGCGGTATTGATTCCTTGGCAAGTGGATGGAAACGACAACCACTCGATTCCTAATATATTCCAATACCGAGTTGATGGCGTAATTGCTGCTTCGGCGACCTTTAATAAGTCGCTTTATGAAGAGTGTGAAGAGTTCAACATCCCCATTGTTCAGTATGCTCGTGTAGTTGAGGGGACTAAGAGTAGCCATGTAATAAGTGACAACTACGCCGCAGGCCAAGTCGCCGCTCAACATTTACATAGCGTAGGAACAAAGTCAGCGGTTTACCTGACAGGTAACGTGCCAACCTACACCAACGGCGAGCGTGAATCGGGCTTTTGCTCAGAATTCGAAGATCTAACAGGCAAGCAAGCTCGTGTTATTGAAGCTGACTATGACTACCTTGATGCTCTAGATACCATTCGGACTCTGTTTTCAGAACCCACACATCCTCAAGCGATTTTCTGTGCGACAGATAACCTCGCGATGGCAGTAATGGATGTGGCGCGCTTAGAATTTAACCTGCGTATTCCAGAAGATCTTCAAGTGATTGGTTTTGACGATATCCCACAGACTCAATGGTTGAACTACCAACTCACTACCTTCAAGCAAGATTTCAGACGCCTTGCACGTGAATCAGTGAAAATTGTCGTTAGCCAGATTCAAGAGCAAGACACAAGCTTGGTTAAGCTGATGGTGCCAGTGAAGTTCATTGAACGAAACACGACGCTAAAACAGAACCAACGTTAAGACGCTTTCAAACAAAAATCCCGCTCAGTGTGAGCGGGATTTTTTATGATATTTAACTAGTTACCTACACCACCGGTCTTCTCTGCCGGAGAGTCAGGCGTCACTGGAGGCCACTCTTGGAAGGTTGCTAGATGTTGTTGGACAGCCGCTTGTGCCGGGCCAAATGCCCACATTTTTTGTCCCATCCATTTTAGGTACATGCCCGACTCTTCCGCCGCTCGCTCGTATGGGTCACGACGTAAGTTAAACAGCAATGGTGCGTTTAGCTCTTCTTTAGGGCCACTCCAACCGTGGTTTTGCACGATGAAATGCGCCTTCCAATCACCAACACGAACCGCTTGCAGCTTGTCTCGTTCGTAGTAGTAGATCTCTTTACGGTTTGACTCGCCTTTCTCGGTCAGCATATCCACTTGGTTGTAACCATCAAGGTGCGCTTTAAAGCCATCGTGACCTTTCAGCAGTTTTTCTTTTAGATCCGTTGGACCACCAGCCGCAGCGACAAGAGTGGGTAACCAATCCATACCATCAAAGATGCCATTGCCTACAGTACCCGCTGGGATTTTACCCGGCCAGCTAACCAATGCAGGGGCTCTTACGCCACCTTCCCAAGTTGTGCCTTTCTCACCGTGATAAGGTGTCATACCGCCATCTGGCCAAGTCATGATCTCTGGGCCGTTATCGGCAGTGAAAATGATGATGGTGTTGTCAGCAATACCGAGTTCTTCCATCTTCGCCATCATCTCACCGACGTGATCATCAAGATCTTTCATGACCACTTCTTGGAGTCCCCAACCGTTTTGACCGAGCATCGCTTCGTATTCAGGTGACAGGTGCGTCCAAACGTGACCGCGTGATGGACAGTACCAAATAGGTGTGAGATGGATAACGCAGATCAATAAGGATTGGAAGTTTCACGCAACCATTGATGCAGGGCTTGGTAGTGACACCAACTTTACCTCATCTCTGTTAACTGGCGTGCGATACCAGATAAACAGTTGGTCTGACTTAAATGTTGCCTACAAATCGACCTGGGTTGATTACGAAAACAAGGGGACCTTTGAATACGATACCGCATCGCAAGGGTTCCTGATTGGTTGGGCTGCTCATTTCTAGTCAAACAATAAGAGGTAAGCCTGATATCGTTAGGCTTACCTGACAATGTCAATCTTTCAAGAGTTAATGCCGGTTTTAACTAACGAACAAGCAAAACTACCCATCAACGACCTAGTTATTCACAGTGTTTGGAACTACGCACTCTTTCTTCATGATAGTTAAGCCGGCCTCGAGAGTTTCTGTCCAAGCTTGTTCGACGCTTTCATCGTAGTGAGGGTCATATTTTTTAACTGTATTGAGTAACGAATTGAACCACTCGTTGAGCTCAATCTCGGAAATATCCAGCCCTAGGTCTTTATGCCTTTTACCCAATTTCTTTACTGAGTTACGCACGCTTGGTAGACCAGCAGAGTTATAGATAAGAATGATCGAGGCTTTAAGCATCTTGGTTTGATGCTCTAATCCTATCTTTTCAAAACGTTCTGAAAATCTTGGATTATGCTCGCAAAAATCCGCCAAAAACGTTTCGAGAAATTCTTGGTCAATCCGGCAGCGCTCAAAACTTTCATAAAACAGTTCGTTCGGTTTCATCTAGCCAGTCCTTTGCAAAATTTTGAGTTATCGGGAAGCTAACAAGTCCAGAGCCGCAACTTAGCCAACTCCGAACCATCAATATGATCTAAGTATACGCCACTGTGGCATAAAATGAACGATGGCATAACGTAAACTACGGCATAAAGTGCGTTGCACAAATCTTGTTTCCATCAGGATCTCGCAAATAAGCCATGTACAAGCGACGCTCGTCAGAACCTCTCGCTCCGGGGCCATTTTCAATGCTGGTACCGCCATTTTCGACGCCAACTCGATGCCACTCATCTACAACTTCAGGAGAAGACGCAAGAAAACCCACCGTCATACCGTTGCCGTGAGTCGCAGGCTGACCATCAATCGGCTTCGTTAAGCCCAACACACCCGTTTGGCTAACGTAAACACAGCGCCCTTTGGGATCAACAGAGCCTTCGCTATAACCAAGCACTTTCATGATTGGGTCATAAAAAGCCTTCGCGCGTTCAATATCATCGGTACCGAGAAAAACATGGCTGAACATAACTAACCTCTTCTTTTATTGAAAGAACCATCTAAACTAGACCTATAATTCGTGTTTGTCTAGGCACGCTATTCGGTCACAACTGTTGCTTAACCCATTGAGCAAACACCTGAAACTTAGTTCGCTGTTCCATGCCTTTCGGGAACTCAGTTAATCTGTTCAACAATTCGTTGTGCGCCCTGCCCTTGGTCATGCAAGATATCATCAGGATTTAGCAAGTTGCACTTTTGCATACTCAAGCATCCGCAACCGATACAGCCGGTTAAGTTCTCTTGTAGCGATTTAATCTGCGCCATTTTACTGTCGAGTTGCCCCTGCCACTTCTTAGCAACGCGCTCCCAATCTCGCTTAGTCGCGGTATGGTTCATCGGCAGTGTCGATAATTCTTCGGTGATCTCTTCCAGCGTGAAGCCTATCGACTGCGCGACTTGTATCAAAGCAATTCGTCTCAACATCGCCGACTGATAACGGCGCTGATTTCCGTTAGTACGAATCGAAGCAATCAACCCCTTGGTTTCGTAAAAGCGTAAGGCCGAAGGAGCCACGCCACTGCGCTCAGCCAACTGGCCTATGGTGAGGTATACGATGTTTCTCATGATCTTTCACTTCCTGTTTGAATAGCCGTTTCTTCCTGATAATAACCAGTATAATATAGTTAACTTTAACTTGAAGTTTGCGTTCAAACTTAGGTTTGGGCTAGATTACAAAATACGCGCAACAAAGCAACCTAACGTATTGATTTTTTTGAGCTATGATTTTGTTCGCTGATTACCATACATGTCGTCAAACCCGGGAATGCCTTGCTCCCACACAGGTTTATCTTCACCGACAATGGTTTTCAATGTATCAATGAAGAGCTTGGTTTTTATGGGTGCATCTCGATGTGGGTACACCGCATAGAAAGTGCCAAAGTCATCCAAGTTTAAGTGAGTCATAATAGGCACTAACTCTCCACTGAGCACTTCATCTTCAATCATCTGCGCCGTGACAACCGCGAGAGTGCTGCCAGTTAGCGCGCTCTTGGAAATCATCTCAACGTCATTCACTTTATAAGCGGCATTAAGCTGGAAATGCTGCGCTTGCCCCTCTTGATCGACATAAGAAAACTTATCAATCAACAAACCCGGAGCGGCATAGATAGTCGCAGGTAATGACTCTAACTTTTCGATGGTGTTGATCTCGCCATGCTGAGCAATGAACTCAGGTGAAGCGACAATCAGCAATCGACTTCTGGCTATCTTACGGCTGATTAGGCTGGAGTTTTTGGGCTTACCAATACGGAAACCAATATCAAACCCTTCTTTAACCATATCGACGATTCGGTCTTCGAGTCTCAATTCAAAATCAACATCTGGATACTGCTTCTGGAAAACCGCAATCGCCTGCTGAACATATTGTCGACCGAACATGGTCGAGCTGGTGATTCTTAATAACCCTCGAGGCTCTGCATGATAATTTTGCGCCAAGCGTCGAGTATCGTTCAACAGTGCACGAAGCTGATGCGCTTGATTGACCATCTCATTGCCTGCAGCTGTCAGAGATAACGAACGAGTGGTTCGATTGAGTAACCGAACATCCAGCTCTTCTTCAAGACGGCTGATCTGTTTAGAGATAACGGAACGGTCGACGTTTCTTTGCTCCGCCACTTTGACAAACGAACCCAGCTCAACCACTTCAAGTAACAATAATAAACGACTCGATATATCCATAACGCCCTTTGTTGCATTTAAGGCACCAATCAAGTGCCAATATGACTATTTTTCTCATCTTATTACAAATCTATAGTAGCTGCACATAACGGAGACAACATTCAGTCCCGACCTAATAGAGGAACACCCCATGACACTACTATCTGTGACTAACCAAAATGGCATCGCAACAGTATCGATCAACAACCCACCAGTGAACGTGCTGACTTTCGACTTGATCAACGAGATCAATGCCTTTGTACTTTCATTGAAAGATGATCGTGATACTAAGGTTGTGGTCTTCAAATCATTACATGAGAGCTTCTTTCTGGCTCACCTAGATCTCAATGTGATCAACTGTACACAAGGTGGACAAGCTGGTTCGATTGAATTCAACCACATGATTGAGAACATTAAAGCGATGAAACAAGTCTCTGTCGCGGTAGTTGATGGCGTAGCTCGTGGGGGCGGTAATGAATTTGTGATGGCGTGTGACCTTGCTTACGGCACTGAAAACTCGGCGTTCGCACAACCAGAAATTCATGTAAACATCCCAACGGGTGGCCAAGGCGCAGTTCAATTTGCAAGACGCATGGGCAAAAACAAAGCGCTACAAGCTTTGCTGCTTGGTAACGATTTTACGGCTCAACAAGCAGAAGAGCGTAACATCATCACGCAGTTTGTACCGAAGGCAGAGCTAGAGGGTTTCTTAGCAGCGACACTCGGTGTAATCAGCCAATTAGAAGTACGTGATATCGTGATGTACAAAGAGATCATCGCTGCCTCAATCAAAGATGAGCAAGCGGGCGCTGAACTAGAACTTCGTTACTTCTTAGAGCGCGCAAAAGAGCAGAAAACCGCAGCAATTATCGGTGCGTTTCTAAAACACGGTGGTCAAACTGAGCGTGAAGCGAAAGACATTCAAGGTATCTTCGTTGACACCGCAGCAGAGTTATCACAATAGACAATGACGCAATTAAATGGCCATCGCTTGATGGCCATTTATGTATGTATCTACTTATTTATCTATTTATCTATTTATCTATTTATCTGTGCACCGATGTAGTAATTCTCTCACTCACTGAAGCAGTTAGATCTGACTCATGATCGATTTCAGGCTCTCGGCCATTTCGGTATTGATGATCTCACCCGTTTCTACATTAAAGTTGTCGTAGAAACTTGGCACCGACATCGACCCCTTCACATCTGCATCAAAGTAAGGTGCCGAATTTACCGCAGACGACAACACAGAGTTTGCGCCGCCTGGGCCTGGTGATGTGGAGAGCATCACAACAGGTTTGCCTTGGTACACTTTCATGTCGATTCGTGATGTCCAATCAAACACATTCTTAAAGGCTGCGGTGTATGAGCCGTTATACTCTGCAAAAGAGATGACCACAGCATCTGCTTCGCCAATCTTGCTAAAAAAGCGTTGAGCGTGTTGATGAACACCTGAATCTTGCTCTCTTTTCTCGCTGTAAATTGGCATCTCGAAATCATTAAGGTCGAGCACCTCGACTTGCGCGCCTTCGACTAAACCTGCGGTGTACGCTGCAAGTTGTTGATTAATTGATGTTGTACTGTTGGTCGCGCCAATCGCTAATACTTTCATTGTTGATCCTTGTTCATTTTTCTCACCTTTTTGCACTCATGACTTCAATTACGGAGCTCAAAATTCATAACTGAAGATTCGTAACGTCTGTTTGATAACATCAAAACCTGCACTAGGCGACAAGGTGATAGATTGTGTTTTTAGATTGGGGATGATGATAAAACCTCAAGTTAACTTGAGGTAAAGCGATATTTTCAAAATATAGGAAATAGTTTAAAAACACTTATAAAGCAGTTGATTATGAAAGGTTTAACATAGGTTGGCATTACACAGGAAAAAGTCAGCACACCCAAAATACATTGAGTGTGCTTTATCGAAGTATTATTTACTTAAAGTGATTTAATGGACAGACACCAGAGTAAGCGACACCGGATAGCTCGGCCATTTCGCGATTCCATGTTGCCAAATCATGAGGGTTAAATTGATTCAAATGATCATGCCCACATGCCCTCGCCATCACTTGCATTAATTCTGTCGAGGCTTCAAAGAAGTTCTTAAGCTGGTTCGATGCTTTCTCGACATTCAAACGCTGACGTAAATCGGCTTTTTGAGTTGCAATACCAGCAGGGCAATTATTGGTGTTACACATTCTCGCCGCCACACAACCTATCGACTGCATGGCACTGTTTGAGATAGCGACACCATCAGCACCAAGCGCCATCGCTTTTACGAAATCCATCGGCACGCGCAAGCCGCCCGTGATGATCAATGTGACTCTGTCACTGACCCCTTGTTTATCGAGATACGCTCTAGCTCGAGCGAGTGCTGGAATAGTGGGAACACTGATATGGTCACGGAACATTTCTGGCGCCGCCCCTGTACCGCCACCACGCCCATCTAAGATGATGTAATCGGCACTGGCATCAAGCGCGAACTGAATGTCTTCTTCGATGTGATTGGCACTTAACTTAAAGCCAATCGGGATACCGCCTGTCACCTCTCGAACACGGTCGGCGAACTTTTTAAAATCCTCGACCGTGTTAAGGTCGACAAAGGTGGGTGGAGAAATCGCTGCCGTGCCCGCTTCAATGCCACGCACCTCCGCGATCTTGCCTATGTTCTTCGCGCCCGGTAAGTGCCCGCCCGTTCCGGTTTTGGCACCCTGCCCGCCTTTAAAGTGGAAGGCTTGAACGTTTTTGAGCTTAGCTTCATCGTAACCAAACTGAGCACTGGCTAATTCATAAAAGTAGCGAGAGTTCGCCGCTTGCTCTTCGGGTAACATACCGCCCTCACCGGAGCAGATACCCGTCCCTGCGAGTTCGGCACCTTTCGCCAATGAGACTTTTGCTTCTTCAGATAGCGAGCCAAAACTCATATCAGACACAAACAAAGAGATGTCCAATTTGAGTGGCTTCTTCGCTTTGGGGCCAATAATCAGTTCAGTTCCAACGGGCACATTCTCCAGCAAAGGCTTGGTGGCCATTTGCGCGACCATCACTTGAATATCGTCCCAGTGAGGCAATAGATGTCTTGGAACGCCCATGGAGGTCATTGGCCCATGATGTCCAACCTTGGATAAACCATCACGCGCCAGTTGATGAATAAACTCGACGGTAGGTTCTTCTTTGGTTGCGCTCGCAGCTGGCGACAAATCTGGCGCAGCCGCTTGAATGTGAACCTCCGGGCCTTCTTGCCCAACTTGTTCCGCTGTGAACTGTTTATGAGTGCCATCGCAGAAAGGAAGGTTGTTGGAATACTTACAGCGACAAAGGTAGGCGTCTCTGCTCTCTTCGGCGACAAAGCTTTTCGGTTTGAACCCCGTACCAGCATGAGAACCGTCACAAAACGGTTGGTTTTTCGACTTCCCGCAGGTACAGAAGTAATACTCCTCCCCTTCTGTTAGCTCCACTTTGACTGGCTTGGTATCCGCTATCACTGGATTCTTCATAGTTCGCTCACCTTTTCTTTCTTATGATTTGATGACTGAAGCGATGACTTGCTCACAAGAGTAAAGTAAAGGTGAGATACGCGGCTAATTCAATAAATAAGCCAGAGAAAACAAGCTGAATAGACAGTCTAAAAACAGAAATCTTACTGATTCAACACAAACAAAAATGGCCACCAAATCGGCAGCCATTGTGTTTTAAATCTGAGTCTAAGCTAAACGTGAAAGGTTAATCGAATAACTCGATGACCAGCTTGTTGTCTTTAATCACTAGATTAGGTTCCGATGACTTGATCAATGACTCTTGAACCTTGTTGCTGTCGAGTTTGTAAACCGGAGACTGGGACAAAGCAAAACCTATCATCGATACAGCTGGTTTGAGTAGTGTCTCTATTTCAGGCGAAAGCTGTTTGCCTTTTTCTTCAAAGCGCTCTAGTCGCAGCGACTTTAGATACACCTCGCCACTCTCCTTGTCGTATTCGGGAATCGCGCTGAACTCTAAGTCTAAATCCAACCCCATATTAGGCATATTGAACACTTGAACTTTTGCATTGGTATTCGCCAACACGGACACGCGTTGTGCATCGGCTCGACCAATTTGCACTTCTAGATCATCCACAGCCACTTGTGCGTACATCACACTTTGTACACCAACCTCTTGTTCTAGCATCACTGAGTCTTCAAGGTACTTCGTCATTTCTTGCTCGGTAATGCTGTAGCTAACACAACCACTGAGCATCAGGGCTGTCACAGCTATAATCAAACGGTTCATTAACTTTGTTGTCATTGGAGATAGGCTCTTATTTTTTAAATGCATGGAACGGATGTTACCTCGAGATGATACTGTAAATTGGTTGTCACAATAACAGTGTCGGATAACTGGGCAGAATGATCCACCTAAATGGTGATGTCGTATCAATGAGAATTGACGAAAATAGTAAGGAAAACAATGACTGCATTAACGATATTTTACGATGGAACCTGTCCACTTTGTGCAAAAGAGATGGCAGCACTGACTAAGTCTGATTCCAAAGATCAGATCCAGACCGTCGATATCTACAGTGAAGCGTTTTCAAACTACCCGCAAATAGATGCCGAGGCAGCCAATACAATCTTGCATGCACTGGACGAAAACGGAAAGCTGCTGCTCGGTTTAGACGTGACTTACCAAGCGTGGAAGCTAGTAGGAAAGGGTTGGCTGTATGCCCCGTTACGTTGGGCGATTTTTAAGCCAATGGCAGATTGGTGTTATCTACGGTTTGCCAAAAATCGATATAAGATTTCGTTTTGGCTAACCGGAAAATCACGTTGCAACGGTGACAGCTGCACAAAATAGTGTTGAGTTAAGACATGCCGCTGGCGACTTTGTAGTAAACGATGCCAAATAGGGCTGCGAACACCAATACCGTAACGGCCACTTTCAACCAAATAAATTTCATGCTTTGTCCTTTTAATTCTGTTTACTGTTCCACGCGACAAGTTAGCACAACAAAACATACGGTTGTGTAATGATTGATAGAACTTTGTAGTCATACCAATCACAGTAGGTAAGTGTCAAGAAATAGCGCAGGAAAAAAGCTGGAGAACAAGGCGGCTCTTTTCGACAAGAAGTTTAGATAAGTAGTTATTCTACAATCAAAAAATCTAACGACTTTATCGAGATTTTTAACAAGCTAGGGTGAACAGTTATTTACTACGATTGGTCTCAACCCTGATTCCCAGAGAGAACCTTTATGTCGGCAAAAGAGAGAAACCTTCCCACACATCGAATTTCTAGATTCAGTAAGTTCGCTTCGTTGGCGACAAGAGTCGCGGGTAACGTGCTAACGGAAGGCACCAAACAAATTGCACAAGGCAACAGGCCCAAAGCAAAAGACTTACTGTTAACGCCTCAAAACATTGCTCGCCTGACCGATCAACTCGCACACCTGCGCGGTGCGGCTATGAAGTTAGGACAGATGCTATCAATGGATGCGGGTGATGTCTTAGAACCAGAGTTAGCCGACATTCTCTCTCGCCTGCGCTCCGATGCCGATCCACTGCCAACAAAACAGCTCAATCAAGTGTTAGAAAGCTCGCTCGGGAACCATTGGAAAACCGAATTCCTGTCCTTCAATTTTAAACCGATCGCCAGTGCATCTATCGGACAAGTTCACCAAGCCTATAGTGATGCTGGGGACAAACTCGCAGTCAAAGTCCAATACCCCGGCATTAGAAAAAGTATCGACAGTGATGTAGATAACGTGGGCACGCTGCTCAATATTGTTGGCTTGATACCAAAGTCGGTCGACTACAAAGGCTTGTTAGAAGAGGCAAAGAAACAACTCCACGATGAAGCCGACTATGCTCGCGAAGCTGATTACGCAACTCGTTACCATGATGCATTGAAAGAATACTCTCACTTCGTCGTACCTAAGATTCATCCGCAAGTCTCTTCAGAATCGGTGCTCGCCATGGACTTCATCGAAGGCGTCACGATAGAGCAAATCGAAAGTTACGACCAAAGCACACGTGACTTTGTAATGCACAGCTTACTGGAGCTTCTGTTCAGAGAGTTGTTCGATTTTAAGATGGTGCAAACCGATCCCAATTTCGCCAACTACCTTTATGTTGAAAACACCCGACAAATTGGCTTATTAGATTTCGGAGCAACCCGTGAGTACAGTGACCGCTTCAGCGAGGGTTATCGCTTGGCCTTTTCCTCTGTCATTAACAACGATGAGCAAGTGCTCAACCGAGCTTTAGAGCAAATAGGATTCTTTAGCGAGACAATTCTTCCCGAACAACGCCAAGCGATTCTAAATCTAGTGAAGATGGCCTGTGAGCCGATGTTAGTTGACGAAGAGTACGACTTCAAAGCCAGTGGATTGGCACAAAGGCTTCGTGAAGCAGGCACCATTTTGAGCATGGAACAAGAGTATTGGCATACGCCGCCCGCCGATGCGCTGTTCCTGCACCGAAAAATTGGTGGCATGTATCTATTAGCGGCTCGCCTTGGTGCAAAAGTGAATATCAGTCGCTTGGTCGCTCCATATCTTATCTCAGAGAGCAAAATCACAACTAAAAGCGCGAGTTAATGAGACAGTAAATAATACGCAAAGTGATCATTTCATCGTGCTCAAGAGTAATAACCATTACGCCAACTAAAATGAGCCAACCCTATGAAATGTTCACTACTTTGCTCAACCGCACTGATTACAAGCCTCACGAGTTCCATCGCCTTTGCAGCGAGCTGTCCCGAAATACTTAATGGCAAACAGCGCTTGTTAAACTCAACCGAAGAAATCGCCTTGTGCGATGAGTTTCAAGGCAAAACTCTATTGGTGGTAAATACAGCGAGCCAATGTGGCTTCACTCCGCAGTTTGAGCAACTCGAGCAACTTCATCAAACCTACAAAGACCAAGGCTTCACGGTTATCGGTTTCCCAAGTAATGATTTTCGCCAAGACAAGGGAAGCGAAGAGAAGACGGCAAAGGTTTGTTACCTAGACTATGGCGTGACCTTCCCAATGATGGCGCGAGCTTCACTGTCTGGTAGCAACGCCAACCCCGTGTTTACAGAGATACAACAGCAAGCGGGCGTAACGCCTAAATGGAACTTTTACAAATTCTTGATCAGTAAAGAAGGTAAAGTCGTCGCCACCTTCCCTAGCTCCACATCTCCAGTGAGTGCCACGCTCAAAAACGCGATTGAGCAGCAGTTATGAAGGCGGATTACATGGCAACAACTCAAACCCGTAACACCATGGCCAAACTGGGGTACATGGGGTTAATTCCGTTTTTATTCGGTCTTCTCCTTTCGCTCACCGACAGCCAATTTATGGGGATAAGCGGTGAAACGCTGTTCATCACCTACAGCGTGGCAATTTTGAGTTTTCTTTCAGGGATCTTGTGGGCAAATGGCATCGAAAACTTTGAAAGCCAATCAAGTAACAAAGCACTGCTAATAAGCAACGCGATTGTGCTCATCGCTTGGCTGGCAGTATTGCTTGGCGAACAAAAAGAGCTAGTGACAACTCTGATTCTCATCTTTGGTTATATTGCGGTTTGGCGAGCTGAAAGGACGATGAGAGAAGAGAACCAGAGCCAAGGTCCTGATGGCTACTTTGATATGAGGACTCGGCTGACCTCTAGTGTCGTGTTAATGCACGGTATCGTGATGCTAACCTAGAGCTACGAGATTGTCTTTGAAATGTGAGCCTTTGATTTAGTTAAGCGCCTTTGTTAAAAACCGTTAGCAACAATCTAGATGATGAGCTTCATCACTAACCTCGGCTCATCATCACCAAAGTAGTTGTCTTCTTGCTTGATGGTAACGAACCCCATCGATGCATAAAGCCCACGAGCCGATGTGTTATTTGGGTCTACAGTGAGCAAAAGCCTAGCATCTCGAGGCAACTGCTCAATCGCCTGTTGCATCAGTTTCCGGCCAACTCCCATGCCACGATAATTCTGGTCTACAGCCAATGATAGGACCCAAAACTCATTCTGCTTGTCTGTGGTTGTCGTTAAGGCATAGCCAGCAATCTTTGAGTCTTGCTTAGCAACCAATAAACCTTTTCCCCAGCAATCAAAGGCCTGACGAAAGAAAAACAGCGGATAGGCGTGAGCGCCAAACAAAGCATGTTCAAGCTGGTAGATATCAGCCAGTTCTTGTTTTTCCGCACAAACAACATTCATAGATAGACCTCATTTAAACCGAACCTCAAGTTTAAACATGCAAACTCAAAGGTGCTATTAATAATATATCAACAGCCTAAAGGCTTACGAACTACCTTAACGAAGATGCCACTTAACTAACGCCTGAGGAGTAGATTAGGTTACTTATGTTTTACTGTCGAATAACCAACAAATTTGCGCCAGATAACGCAAGAAAAACCGAGCACGCTTTGTTGAAACGTTTTGCCATTTGTGGCTTAGAGAACCAGTTTCTGAGGTATAAGCCAAATGCCGCGTAGATCGATATCGCGAGCATTTCTAACACTAGAAAGGTGCTACCTAAAACAAAGAATTGAGTATTTACGTTCGCTGAAACATCGACAAATTGAGGAAGGAATGCAGTGAAAATGAGTATCGCTTTTGGATTGCCAGCAGCGAGTGCAAATTCTTGTTTAAACAGACCAAACCAATTCTTATTTCGTTCGATATCCACGACCGGACTGGCGTGTGAGCGCCATAGGTTGAACGCGATCCACAACAGATACATCGCGCCAAATAGTTTGATCAGGAAAAACAGCGTTTCAGAAGTATAAAGCACAACCGCTAAGCCAGATGCAGCCAAAGCAATCATGCCAGAAAAAGCGAGGATTCTTCCTAGGCCTGCGACAAAGGCGGCCTGAAATCCGTAACAACGGGCGTTGTTCATTGATAACAAATTGTTTGGGCCCGGAGTCATGTTGAGCGCAAAACAAGCGGGGATAAACAGCAGTAACTTCCAGATTTCCATTGGTGCTTCCTAATTGCCAAATGCCGTGATTATAAAATCCTTAAACAATGTCTTATCGTTTATAACAGCATTTCATATCTTTTGTAACTGCATAAAAAATAAGCACCAAATCTATACAGTAAATTTTCAATCAGTTCTCAAAAAACTGTTCGTACTCGGGTGTCGCTAGATTTTCGGCGACACCAATCTCACCGACGAAATAGATAGCGCTCGCAATTGTATCTATCGTTGGGTTTGATTCTCGCTCTGGGAAGTCGCCAACAGCAGGAACAGATTTTGGCGCAGACACCGAACTACAAACAAGGCTATTACATACCCTGTTTTGATTTTCTAAGGAGATAGCTTCAGGAACGTCAAAGTGCTGAGTGAGTACGTCGTGGTTAGACAATTCAGACGAAGCGTACGATAAGGTTGAGAATAGAGCTGAGAGCACAATCCACTTGTTCATGTATCTTTCCATTGATGGCATTCATTGAATTTATAAAAACTATCGGATCTCACACATTATGAACAGTGTTTTATTTTAATTTGCGTGAGACTGCTTACCCAGCATCAACTTGTCGAGCAGAGCTTGCGGGACAACGATCACTGAGTATTTAACAAAGGCCACCAGCGCGATTACACCAACAGCCGATCCAAGAATAAAGTCATGAACATCAACCAGCACCAAGCCAAGAACTCGATCACTAATGATGGCAAGTATGGCGATACTCAGCGCTGTCATCCATTTACGATGCTCGTAAGGCAAGTACTCCATTTTTTGGCTCACGATATAGAGCAGTGACAGTCTCACGGCATAAGTGCCACAAAGCACCACCACAACGCCCCACACTCCATAAATCGGTGTCACAACAAAATAACCAATCGCAGCTAGAATCGCACACCCGCCTTGTATCCACATTTGCGATTGGCTTGAGTGACCGCTGAAACAGCCAAGGTTAAGGTAATCCCCAGCGTTCTTAATCACACCAATCGCCAAGAGTGCCACGACAATCGTGCCTGCATATTGATAACTGCTTGGCAAAATCAAAGTAATAAAACCAGGTACAGTAAGGATCATCAAACAACCGAATACAATGGCCAGATTAACACCGACTAACGCCCTATCGGCACACATCTTACTGCCACCCGGCTGTTGAAGCATCGCCACACGGTTTGGAAACCACCAAAGCGCGTAAGGCTGCAACAACAGACCAAGAATCAACGCGAACTTTCCGCTAACCGCATAAATCGCGAGTTCTTCGACACCGACGAAGCTTGCCATTACCCAGCGGTCGAGCCCCATGATCATATACATTGATGCACCGCCAACCAGAACGGGCAGTCCGAATTTTAAGATCTTCGCCGAGTATTTGAAGCAACCAAAAGATCCCATCTCTTGCCATTGATAACGCACTAAACAAACCATTAGCAACACACTGGATACCGCAGCTGAAATCAACACGCCATCTATACCGTATCCAGCCTCAAGCAAAACAAAAGTCATGATGGCTTGAACACCGGCTTTCAACACATTGAGCATGCAAAAACGTTTCGCCATCGCGTTCATACGCATCAGCGTTAGCGGGATAGAAATCGCCCCATCGAGCATGGTAGGAATAAGCAGAAGCAGTATCTGGTAAGGCTGGAATTCAACTGGCAACATTAAGATTAACAACGGCATACTGAGGGCAATCAAGGCGCCCCCAAGCACGCACACCAGCACGCTCAATGTGAAGCAGTTCGAGACGAGCTTTTGCTTTTCATCACCTTCGGCGACACCCACATAACGATACATGGCATCGACAATACCGAAGCTGAACAATATCGTCCCAATGTCTGCCAGCAAGACAATGGCTTCTAAGGAACCATACTCTGCCAACGTCATATTGTGCGTAATGTACGGGATCATCACCAATGAAATCCCTTTCATCATTAATATACCGATGGCGTAGTAAGCCGACTGCTTTAAAGAACCCATAGTCGTCACCTTTTCCTTACCAAGCTGGCTTTAGGAAACTTTTACAGTCTCCAATTAGGTGTCGCAATGTGCGTTTTTGAGGTGACATGACCAAAGAACGGAAACTGTAGGCAATAGCCTGTCTATTCTGTTGTAAACCTCGATAATAGTCAGCATAACCTTCCAGTATTCTCGCCTTTGCGATTTTGAAGCTAGAAGTGGGTAGATTCCATCGTTGACTGTCATTTTGGTAATGTTGAAGAATAGTCTCTATAGACTGCAAATTTCTCAATTTAAGACTTTCAGTTTGGGTAACAGAGCTCGCTCTCATCAAGTAGCCAACCTGCACCGAGTTCAACACACCGATCTGATGGTTTTCACTCATTCGAAGCCACAGTTCCCAATCTTCCCCATACTTGATGTCAGCATTGAAACTGTCTGTTTGAGAAAACACATCCGCTTTCACTATGACCGTTGATGTTCCAATCACGTTATTTTCTATGATGAACTCCAACGGGTTCTCGATATTGATGAACAGCTCATCTTGATCTTGAAACTGCGACCAGTAACTAAAGCAGTCGACTATTACTTGGTAATCTTCAGTAAGATGCTCGTAGTTAGTAAAGCTCATCGCGAGATCAGGGTAACGTTGATGAAATTCGAGTTGGCGCTCAATTTTTTCAGGAAACCAGAAATCGTCTGCGTCTAAAAAAGCGATGTATTCACCGGTCGCCTTTTCAATCCCTAGGTTTCTCGCTTGAGGCGCACCAACACCCAATGTGGACAACGTAATAATGCGTTCATCGTCTATAGAAGCAAGATACGTCGACGTTCCGTCGTTACTGTTATCGTCAATGACAATCAGCTCAACATCTTGGTGAGACTGCTTTAGTACACTGCCAATCGCTTTCGGCAGGTAATCCAAACAATTGTAGGTAGGAATAACAACACTTACTTTAGCCATAATGACGCCCTGAGATTTATACATTATATGGCTAACGTTGCACGTTCTATGCCGAGAGTGTCTTGCTACGAAATCAGCTCTATATCAGTCACCTACACGCCTATTCTCAAAATGACGACCAAACACAGATGTTCAAAAAAACTGCAACTCCAATTTGATTATCAATTTGAGAAAACGAGCTACCTCTTAAGGGGTAACCTTCGAAAAGCAATCAGAAAGCCCTCCAAAGCTACGATTCGATCTTGGTTCGTATCTTGCTTTATTGGTTATTACCTTGGCTTGATAGCTTTAGTCATATGGATTTGAGGAGTAAGGAATGAAGAAAGTAGCATTTGTGGCGCCAACCTACCCAGTACTCAGTGAGACCTTCATTCAAACAGAAGTCGACTCTGTGAAAGCGTGTGGGCACGATGTTTGTGTAATGACGTTCAAAATTGAAAACAGTGAAAAACAGTTCGACTACGACATTGTCGAAATAGGTAAAAATGTTCGGAAGGGTAAAGTCGCCAGCATTAACTGGATAGGTTTCATCAAGGCTGTCTCATTTATTTCTAAGCAAACCAGCATGCCGAAAAAGTCACTGTTCGCTTATGGGTTTAAATTAGCGCTGCAACTCGCGGAAAACGACGTCGAACACGTACATGCGCATTTCTGTCAGCACACCACAGCTCACGCCATCGTCGCGGCAAAGCTGCTGAATATCACCTGTTCGTTCGTTGCTCATGGTCATGATGTTTACGAGTTCGCTTATGACATTGAACATAAAATCTCATCGAGTGATTTTGTGGTTGCAGTGTGTAAAGACATGCTTGCTGACTTCAATACCATGGCGAAAGGAAACATTAAACTCTTGCATTGCGGAGTTAATACCAAACAGTTCCAACTCAACCCAAAAACCGAAACGAAGCAACTTCGCTTTATTTTCCTTGGCCGATTAGTGGAGCAAAAAGGTATCCACCATCTTATTGATGCATTGGCGCCGATTGCCGAACCTCTCGACATTCATCTCGATATCATCGGTACTGGCGATTTAGAGCAACAATTAAAGTTACAGGTCAAAGAGCAAGGGCTCACTCGAAACGTGACCTTTCTTGGCGCTAAGCCTCATGAATGGGTGAAAGAGAAACTATCGAATTATGACAGCCTAATCGCGCCCTTCTGTTTTTCCGAAACCGGGTGTGTGGATACAGGACCACTGGTTTTAAAAGAAGCGATGGCCGTAGGAACGCCAGTTATTACCACCAACATCATGGGATGCAAAGAGATCGTCTCACAAGAGACAGGTTTTGTGGTTGGCGAAAAGAATGTGGAAGAATTAAGAGAAGCGATTGAGCGTTTCGCGCAACTAAGCAGCAACGATAAAGCATCGATGGGGTTAAAGGCACGTGAGAGAGTGAAAGACAGTTTTAATTCGATCAAACAAGCTCAGCAATTATCTCGTTGGATAGAGAACCCAGCTCAATAAGGATTAACTCAGGCAGTAAGCATCACAAGGACTGCTACGCCTCACAAGAACGACTAAGCACCATAAGAAAACGGAGCACCACAAAAACAAAAGAGCGCTACATCAATTTGAAATGTAACGCTCAACTTAGCACTGCCCAATGATCGCGACTTATGCTTTCAGTAGCTTTTCATTAAGAAGCCTAACTAGCCTGCTCGCAGTGCCAAAATAGACTCAATATCGTCGATGTCACGATATTGAGCGAGTTGTTGCTCTTTCGATGAAATAGCCACAATCGACATTCTATCGGCCAGTTCGTTACCTTCAATACCAACGTGACCGTTCACATGGTAGATGGTAATTTTTGAAGCCAGTTCTTGGTAGAGCGCATACGCAGGCTTAATAATATCGAGGTTTTTGATCTCACCGCCAGACTTGGTCCAGCCCTTTTTCTCCCAACCCGTTGCCCACTTAGTAATACAATCAATTGAGTACTTAGAATCACAATAAATCGCAACAGAGAGGCCCGCGTTTAACTTCTCTTTCGCGAGAATAAACGCTTGCTTAAGCCCATGTAATTCGGCGGTATTGTTGGTACCAACAGGTTGATACAAGCCATACCACAATTCTGTTAATTGGTTGTTTCGGTATACCGCTAAACCCGTCCCCGCTTCACCGGGGTTTGGTTCACAAGCACCATCGGTAAAGATCTTGATATCAAAAGGCATATCAGTGATTTGCTGCTCCGAAAGAGGCGGCACCTTGGCTTTCGTCGCCTTACCCGCAGAGTTTGGCTTTGTCGCTGTAGAACCTGACGCAGACGACGTTTTACCACCGAAAGCAGACTCAGCCTCGCCTAGTGTTGGGAACGATTTATATCTCGCACCAGCAAAGCCATCGACTTGAGACTTACAGTCATTCCAAGTGGTAAAAATACCCGGTGTACGACCTTTCCAAACCACATAATATTTCTTAGCCAAACTAACTCCTTACCAAAACCTAAACACACAAACAGTGAATCAGTACATTAGATGCCACCACGCTATACGTTGCAAGGTCTATCACTCTAAAACAGGTCTAAAAAAGCTGCGTTCATAACTCACGATGCAATCAACTTCGTCTGCAAATTCAAACGCTTTAATACACTCGGCATCGTTCAACGATTTAATCCGATACTCTTCATAGGCAGCCAAACTTTCAAAGGTAAACAGCGCCAAGGCAATATTGTTCGCCCCTTCCGACGGTAAAAAATAACCATTGTGTTGGCCCCCGAATTTAGCGACCAGAGGAATCCACATTTTTGCGTATGCCTCAAACTCATTTACCTTTTTAGGATCAATCACATATCGAACAGAACAAGTAATCATATTTATACAGCCCTTAAATAATAGGAGAAACACAAAGCCTAAGTTGACATTGAAGTTGAAGCTCACGAGAAAAGGTAATCAACCGCGACAAGGTTATAGAACAAAAACACCGCCATGCTAACGCCGATCGTTAGTAGCACATTGCCTGTTTTCCAAATCAATAAGCCAGTCACCACCGCGCCTATCAAGTATGGGTTTTCAAGGCTTGGCCAAAATGTTTGTTCAGGAGCAAATACAATTGGCCCCCAAATCGCAGTCAGCACCGCTGGGCTTGAATAGCGCAATAGGCGCCTTGCGGTTTGATTGAGTCGAAGCGGGATTGCAGGCTCAAGAAACAAATACCGGCTAAAGAAAACAATCGCAGTCATGAGTAATATCGTTAACCAAATCATCTCTATTTCCCCTCCACGATTGTCTTGTTACCGTTGTTTCGCTCTTGGAACGACTCGCTGAAAAAGCCCGCTAACATACCGGCGATCACTGCAATCATTAGCCCGCCCTCAATATTGTTAACCGACATGGCAACCGAAGTGACCAATGAAACCACAACACACACAACGACGGGTAGAGTTCGGATTAATGGGAACACCAAAGCGATAAAGGTTGCTGCGACCGCGAAGTCGAGCCCAATCTCATTAAGCGAAGGAATTTGGCTTCCCGCGACAATGCCGACAAAGCTCGCAATATTCCAAACGAGATAAAAACCGCCGCCTACACCCGCAGCATACCAGCGATTAAATTCTTTCTGAGACTGCCCACTACAAATCGCGAACAGCTCATCGGTGAGCCAAAATCCGAGTAATAGACGCCAACGCGCAGGAAGATGGCTAATTTTGTCACGCATCGATACGCTATACAGAAAGTGTCTTGAGGTGATGAACAGTGTGGTCAACAACATAGTGCCTAAACCAATACCCGCTTTGAACATACCCGCAGCGACAAGTTGCGCTGAGCCAGCAAACAAAATAGCCGACATCGCTTGCGCTTGAAGTTGATTCAATCCGGCATCTATCGCATATGAACCGGCTAGAATTCCCCAAGGGATTACCGCAATACTCAAAGGCATTCCCGCTAAAACGCCTTTCCATAACTGTGTTCGTCTATCCATTGTTTCACTATCCATATCATTCTTTTCTCTCTTTACATTCGCTATTCAATGTAAGAAGAGTGGAGTCGGTTCGATTGTACAAACTTGCTCGATTTCGCGAACCAATTAAGGTGTCCGATTTAGAGCATTTTAATGTATTGCCCCGGCGTGTAGCCATTGGCCTTTTTGAAGTGTCGATGAAAATGGCTTTGATCATGAAAGCCACACTCTTGCGCTGTATCTGAAATGGTATGTCTTTGTTTCAATAACTTACGCGAAAGCCTTAACCGAGATTGGATTTGATACGCATGTGGCGGAAGACCAAACTCTTTTTGAAAAGAACGCACTAAGTGAAACGGGCTCAATGCCGCCAGTTTAGAGAGTTCTTCTAGAGACACATCGGCTTGTGGAAAGTCATCTAAGAACTCTTTCACTAAGACAAGCTGGCGCTGAGTTTTCCCATCGAGTTGAGGGTTAAGCGGCGATTTTCCGTGTCGGCTAATCAGTTTAACCAACATTCCGTACATCAAGGTTTCTCTTAACAAGCGATTGTCAGATTCATCAATCGTGTTAAAGACTAATCTCAATTGATTGGCGAGTTCAGGATCTTCAACAACCGCTCTTGGGAAGTAAGGCGCCCCGTAATTGGGTAGGTTTAGCTCTTGAGTGATCTTGGCAAGTTGATCTGGGAGTGGATACATGGCTCGATACGCCCAACCGCCTTCAGTGGCAGAGTGACCGCTATGGACTTCGTCGGCATTGACCAGAATAATCGCATTTTGTGGCGCAATATGATGTCCGCCCGTTCGATAGAAACGCTGAGCGCCCTGCTCAATAACCCCAAGCGTATAGCCCTCATGGCTGTGGCGCGAGAAGTTCTGCTTTTCGTATTCAGCATTAAGGGTTTCAAGGCCACCGAGCTCTTCTGTGATCTTATATTCGGCCTTTTCTTTAGAGCGTTTCTTGTTCTCCATAACAATTCCCAAGCCTGTTGATTATCGAGCGACTTATCAGTCTACTCTATAGTCTCTTTCAGCTTTTGTACAAAATTGCGCTTTTGTTTGTTAATACTGTTTTTGTCGTTGGCTTAATAACGCTCTCTAACTGGGAGGAAAGTCTTGGTCTATAAATAGTTGGCGAATAATTGACAATAATTTAATTATACATGCCAATACTGTCTTCAAATCATCGGCAATAGACCTGATACACCATGAAAAATACGCTAATCCTTTTCTTTTTCCTGAGCCTTACAGGCTGTACGCACAATCAATCCAAAGCACTGAGCATGAACTCCTCGTCGGTTAATACATACCCACAATCGATGTCGAACCTGCAACTGTGCGACACCTTGTATTACGGGCGCTCAAGTAACCAGACACTGGCCGCTATTGGCAGTGAATTCAATCGAAGAGGATTATCCAAGAGTTGGTGTGACACCGAAACCAACAAGCTTTATCTAACAAAGACAATTGATTGGGTTGCTGACCAAGTAGAAGACAAAGAAGATTCAGAGGAAGAAGCGTCGGCAGTGGTGTTGCCAGCGAATTAGAACGGGTTAGCAATGTTGTTTGCTTATTAGCCGAGCTACCTAGTCAGGACTAGCCGAACTTACTTTATTGTTCAGGCACATCATTGATATGTTGTGACACACGAACTAGCTTACTGGTTTTAAAACCCATGCTCTGCGCCCGTTCAATCAGCGAGTCTAAGTCTTGTTTGGTGAACTCTGCAGTGCGATACAAGATCTGTAAGGTATTTTTGGTAGGACCCACCAACAAAGCCTGAGTGTAATCTTCATTCAAGAAAATTACCTTTCTCTGCTTCTCATAAGGGCTATTCGCTTCGACTGAAAACCACGCTTCGGTTTGAGAGCCCTTAAATGTTGCGGCTTGTTCTTTGGTCTTCCACTCATTCTTTTTCGCGTTGTAGCCTCGAGTTGTCAGCTTAAGATTACCGTCAGATTCAAATAAAAAGCTAAACGACAAAGAACCGAGCTTTGATTGCAATGGATGCGGGATAAAACAAGCGGAATACCATGTACCAGCGAAGCGTTCGGCATCAAAGTCAGAGGCGGGGATTTTAGACGTAGGTTTACTGCCACGAAACGTAAACAACAGCTTAATCATTAGCATCGCTAATATTTTGTATGTCATGTCACTTACTCTTTATTCGATTGTTATTAGACCCACACCTTCGATCGCATAATCAGTCGACGAATTGGTCTGTTTTTACAAGCTTAGCCAACAAGGTCTGTAACTGCTTGGATTCGTCTTCACTCAACGCACTCTGAAACTGCTCGCTGATACTATCGACCATAGGCTCACAATATTCGGCAAGCTTCTTGCCCTCTTCCGTTAAAGAAAGAAGTTTTACCTTTTTGTTCGTTTCACTCTTGCTGGCCTCAATAAGGTTCAGCTTAATCGCGTTATCAACCAAACGCTTGGTCACAGAGCGATTTCGAAGCAAGTAATTGGTTAACTCTTGCTGAGTGATTTTGCCATGCTTATCTAACACTCGAAGCGCACCAAACATCTCTAGAGAAATGCCCGAAGTGGTGCCCATCTCAGCGGTGACTTGAGCTCGAAACTGTTTGTAAGCAAAGCCCATTAAGAACATAGGATTGCTGTCGAGTGCATCAATTCCGGTGATGGATAATGCTGGTTGATTTTCCATATATAATTCCTTGGCAGACCACTAATAATACCAACACGATGGACATTAACTCTGCACGAAAGTAGGTATCTTGCAAACCAAGATCGGTTGCTGAAACATAGAGTTGCAATGGTAGCATAGTTCCTAACATCGCTTCAGTATGCATACCTCGCACGCCACCACGACTGCCGCTGATCCAAATTGCTATCATGGTCACCAAGCTTGTTAGTCCAATGATATACACCCAATTATAGGAGTGTTGCCCCGCTAACAAGGTTACGAAGACCAACGCCAATGCACAACCACCAACGTGGGCTTGTAAACAGTTTTTCACCACCATTTGATAGTTCATGCGTTCACTTTGCGCAGCCGCAATAATCACAGGCATCATACAGAACGTCGCGGCAATCAAATCGACCATCATCAAAAATGCTAAACCAACTCCAAGCATGACCACATATATCACTCGCTGCTGGTACGTCACAGGAACACTTTGCATTGGCAGCGGCGACATCGCTTTGGGCGGCTTTAAGAACAGCATCACAAATCTCACCACAACCATGGTCGTCACCATGCTCACTGCTATATCGCGAACCCAGTCCGTCATCGGCATTGGGCCATGTTGTGCAAACACAATCACCAAAAACCAATTGAGCAATGGGATGTAGATTTTCCCAAGTTTGGCAGGCGTGTCGGCCCACCTTCTTGCTAAATCAAATACCCATAAACTGATCCCCCAAACCACTGCCGGGTGTGAGGCAAATAACTGATCGACAAGCAGAGCCACACAAGCGACACCCAAGATAGGGAGAAACGCTTTGAGCATACCTCTCACTGAGTAGTCGTTAATCTTGGTCGCCGCCATTACCGGATAAAGAGCGAGGTACGCCGCAACACCTAGCTGTAGCCAAAGTTGAGCCAACATACCCAAAGACACGATAGCGCTGATCCAAGCTACTTCAGACCAGTTAATCGGGCCTCGAACTTCGTTATTCATAATCTGCCTCTTAGGTCGTAAATCGTTATTTCGTCAGTGGGTAGTCAGTTAGTCGATGATTGAAGAGCACAGTTAAACTAGGTAACGAATGCGAGCTAGCACTTCCATCCATGCACTTCCGATCACATCCCAAAACGTCGCTTCAGGCACCACCATCACGCTCACTTTAGAGCCAGAGAACAATGAGTGATCAAGTGACGGCAACGTTACTTGTGTACGCACTTTTTGTTGGTCTCGAATCCAGCGATCATCATTCACGACTTTCGCGAGGCCGCTGTTGTCGCTGCTCGCATCATAGATAGCCAGTTCACGACCTTGAATATTTCCCTCAAACACCTCACCAGGCATTGCATCAAACACCAAACGAACGGTTGTTCCCGCAGTCAGATTTGCACTGCCCTTTTCGTTGAAGTCTGCGTTAATCCAAGCATGCTGGCGATCAACCAAAAACAAAACGGGGCTGCCAGCGCCAACATAGGTTCCTGAGTTAAGGTTGAGATTGCTGATTACGCCATCAACAGGCGCGACGATTGTCGTTTTGCCCAAATCCAATTGCGCCAGTTCAACGCGAGTTCGAGCAACAGCCAAAGCACCGTTGTCGCTGCTTTTCTCAAGCTCAGCTTTTATCTGCTCAATATCGGCTTGCGCAGCTTCGACGGCTTGCTGTCTTACAATCGTGTCCGATCGGCTATCGTCTAGCGTTTCTTGGCTAACAAGTTTTCTCGAAATCAATTGCTGGTTACGCTTCAATTTTCTCTCGGCATTCAGAGCTTCGTGTTGGCGCTGACGTAACGTCGCTTCCGCGCCATGCAAGTGCTGCTTGCTTGCTTCATAGCTTTGCTCTGCTTCAACCAAAGCCGCTTCAGCCTGAGTTAACGCCAATTCAAAACGAGTTGGATCTAAGCGAACTAGCAGTTCCCCTTTTTTTACATCCTGACCATTCTTAACAGCCAACTCCACCACTGGCGCCGACACTTCTGCAGCAATACGGCTGGTTGGAATGTGCAATTGAGCTTGAGTTGTGAACGGCGCAAGGTTGTCACTTGCCACCAAGAAAAGAGCAAACAAGGCACTGGTGCCAAGTGTTAGATAGAGCATCCATTGATACGCTTTATTAGCCATAATGTTTCACCTGCAACAAAATAATGCGCTCATTGTATTGATTTTTGTTTCAGATGCAACATAAATCAAAGGTGAGTATCTTAAAGATCTTGCGAGAAGTACAGCAAGCTACTGTTTATGAAAGATATAAATAGAAATTTAGATAAGAAAAAGTCGTGTAGTTAGTTTGGGAAGCAAGAGTTCCAGAAGTTATCTAATGCCTTTGCTCACAATGATATGCATTAACACTGATATTCTTTAACATTTGATTAACCAACTTATCCATTAAAACTATAAGGAAATAAAAATGAAGTGGATATTTGTTGTATTCGTCAGTGTTTTCTCAGTATTTACTTACGCAAAAGATTGGAAGCAAATCCGATTTACGGTGGAAGGAGCATACCCACCATTCAGCTGGACAACGCAAGATGGTGAATTAGAGGGGTTTGAAGTCGATTTAGCCAACGCCTTGTGTGTCGAATTAGAAGTAAAATGTATCATCTCAAAAACTGACTGGGACGGGATTATCCCTTCGCTTTTAAGCCGTAAAAACGATGCAATTATAGCGGCTATGACAATTACCGAAGAACGTGAAAAGAAAGTTAACTTCACGATGCCTTACGCTAAAGTTCCCACTCGTTTTGTCATGGAAAAAGGGCGTGAAATCAATATGGATGACGGCAGCTTAAATGAACTAACAATTGGAGTTCAGCGCGCTACCATTGGTGACAAATACCTTTCCGAGATCTACCCAAATGTAGATATCAAGCGTTATGGATCATTCGACGAAGCCTTTACCGATTTACTCAACGGGCGCCTAGATAGCGTGTTTGGTGGTTCTATGGGACTCAATACGGGCTTTCTTGAAACGGAGCAAGGTAAGGACTACCACTTTACGGGTCCTAAATTTACAGAAGAAAAATGGTTCGGGCGTGGTATTGGTGTCGCGGTACGAAAACAAGATAATGAACTCAAAGATCTTATTGATGACGGTATCCAGCGCTTGATCGACAATGGTCAGCATCAAAAAATCGCAAGTAAGTATTTTTCATACAGCATTTACGAATAGTTTGGTATGCAGTGTGGACTAAACTAATTGCGAACTGTGTTCACTTTAGAAAGCATCAGATAGCAAAAAGCCGCTCATAAAGAGCTAATGCCGATCGTTTAAGA
>NZ_JBFRPJ010000058.1:0-69558 GCF_041471945.1 Vibrio sp. 10N.261.51.A4 | reverse complement strand
TTTAACTGATCGGCATTACTGATTATTCAGCGGTTTTTTTGTGCCTGCCGTTTGGGTTTCAGAAACGACAGGTAATAAAAAAGGCCAACCTAAGTTGACCTTTCATCTAATCTAAACGGTGAGGTTTAAATTAAGCTTTTGCTTCAGCTGCTGCTTTAGCGATAGCTGCGAAGCTTTTCGCGTCTAGAGCTGCGCCGCCAACTAGAGCACCGTCGATGTCTGGTTGTGCGAAGTAAGCTGCTGCGTTTTCTGGCTTAACAGAACCGCCGTATTGGATAACAACTTTCTTAGCAACTTCTTCAGATTTCTCTGCGATGTGTGCACGGATTTGAGCGTGGATGCGTTGTGCATCTTCAGCTGTAGCTGCTTTACCAGTACCGATAGCCCAGATTGGTTCGTAAGCGATGATAGCGCCTTCAAGAGCTTCAACACCTTGAGTGTTGATAACAGCGTCAAGTTGACGAGCACATACTGCAACAGTTTCGCCTGCTTCGTTTTGTGCTTCAGATTCACCGATACAAAGAACTGGAGTTAGGCCGTTCTCTTTTAGGAATGCGAATTTCTTAGCTACGAACTCATCTGATTCGTTGTGGTATTCACGACGCTCAGAGTGACCGATGATGATGTGAGATGCGCCGAACTCTTTAAGCATTGCTGGAGACATGTCGCCAGTGAATGCACCGCTGTTGTTTAGGTCAGAGTTTTGAGCACCTAGGATGATCGCGCTGCCCGCTTCAGTAAGCGTACGCTCTGCTAGATCAACGAAAAGTGCTGGTGGAGCAACTGCTACGTCTACGCCTGTTACGCCTTCAAGTTCAGCGTTAAGACCGTTTAGTAGATCAACAACCATTTCTTTGCTGCCGTTTAGTTTCCAGTTACCCATAACTACAGGATGACGCATAGGAATATCTCCAAAGTATTTAAATAAATCGAATGTAAAAAAGTAAACTTTATTACGAAATAATATAACAGATTAATATCAACAGATCATGACTGTGGTCATGACTTTCTTGGATCTTACTCAATGGTCAGAGTAGATTTTGAGCATATATCAGTGATCCGGCAGACAGAATAATAGCTAACTTCTCGGATTTTTCATCGTTAGTTGTTATTAAGGGACAAACGATTGCGTTAACAACAGGAAGTAACAATGCCGAATCTAGTTCTAGAGTACTCCAATTCAGTGGATGAGCGAGTAAATATCCAAGGCTTACTGGAAGATCTCCACCAAGTCGCTCTCACATGTGGCTTGTTTGATGTGCCATCAGTGAAATCTCGTTCACTGCGTTGCCATAATTGGTTGGTCGGTGATGAGGAAGATAGTGTAGACTTTATTCATATCAGCTTTGAGTTACTTTCGGGACGAACGGAAGAGCAAAAGCGAGAATTGTCACGATCGTTAATGCAGATCCTGCAAGAACAAGCGAGTCATGTAAGAAGCTTAACGGTGAATATTCGTGATATGGATAAAAGTTGCTTTCAAAAAGTAATAAACTAACCATTGCTGCTGACTTTTAGCGGCGTATAAATTTGAGTATTTAAGATGTCGATGAAAGAATTACTGCTCTCTTTCAAGGGGAGAATTGGTCGTAAGACTTACTGGATTTGGAATGTTTTCTACTACATAGCGATTACCGGTTTTGCTTCAGGTATCTCTGTGTTGTTCCCTGCTTACTCTTATATCCTGCTACCAATCATCCTATTGATGCTTGTGATCCCAGACCTTGCGGTAACCGCTAAGCGCTGGCACGACCGCAATAAGTCTAATTACTGGCTACTATTGAATGTGCCATTAGTATTGGGTCGTTTAGCTTCGCCAATGGTTGCAACGACGACAGAGCCGGTATCGCCAATTCATATGGCGGCAACCGTCGCGGCATTAGTGTGTGGTTTCTGGATTCTGATTGAGTGTGGTTTGTTGAAAGGAACAGAAGGCCGTAATGACTACGGCGAAGACCCATGTAAATATTGAACAGCGAACCAATAAGAAGGGGGCATTACGCTCCCTTTTTCTTTTTAGTGCTTTGCTAATTTCAGTACATTTTAGGTTCGGTATTCGGCTTAAAAGGCACGACATTTTCAGGCAGAGATTCTTCAAAGCCGCAGCGCCCTTCGAGTGCATCTTGGAACTTACAGACCTGACAGCGCAGCTCTTGCATGAGTACGACATTGGCGTGGTGTGGGTTTTTACAACGGCTAACCACTAAGTCGATGTGACTTTGCTGCGCACGAAGTCGGTCTTGCATCACGTCTGAAGCCGAACAAATCATCTGTTCGCACATCTCGTGTTTGAATTGATTGAATGCTTTCGGGTCGCTTTTCGCGAGTTGGACAAGTTCATCAAAGGGTGGCAGTTTTTGAGCGGGTTGTGGATGCGCCATCATTCCTTCCTTAGCATTAAGCGTGTTTCATATGCTCTAAGCTTAAGAAAGAAATCTGTACAAATTTTAATCTATTTGTATTTTCTCAATATTGAGACGGTATTAGCCGATTACCTTTGCAATCAAAGGGCGGGTGTTAAGGTGTAAGTGCAGCGTCGTTCGCCAGCAATGATGTGCTCTGTACGGCTCACGTGACACTCATCTTTTAGTAACTCAGTAAACACGTTGAGCTCAGATTGGCACAGGCTAGGGCAGCGAGTTGCAGCCTTACAGATAGGGCAGTGGTTCTCAATCAAGATGTAGTGATCATCATGCTCTTGAAGCTCAGCCATGTAGCCTTCGTCTTCACGAAGCTGGGTGAGTTTTTTAAGCTTGCTGATGAGTGAATCACAGCCAGACAGCGCAGTTTGATACTGCTTAAGAGTGTGTTGTTCACGCTCGGCAGCAACCTTAGCCAGCCCTTCTTTACCAAATAGATTCTCGACAGCATCAATCACTTGAATGGTGAGTTCACCATGTCGGTCTGAAAATTGGTTATGACCTTGTTGAGTCAGGGACCAGTGGCGAGTCGGGCGACCCACTTTCACTTTCACATCATGAAACGCAAGAATACCGTCATCTTCCAGGCTTTGCAGATGTTGCCTTGCCCCCATTGTCGTCATGCCAAATTCTTCTGACAGTTGTTTCGCGGTTACCGCGCCTTGACGCTTAATGGTCTGTAAGATTCTGTCGCTTGTTTTCATACTATCCCTACCTAATGAACCTTACTATTATGAGGCAAGGTGTTTATAAAGCAAACCATTTACTATATTGATGATAATTTACTCTATAGATAGCGTTTTACTCTATTGGCTGCCATGGTCAGATTCTGGTGCGCTAATAAAACAAAAGGCTGATACTAGGTATCAGCCTTGGAATATTCTGTTTCACCGAATTTAGGCTTACAGGATATGACCTACTACTTCTGGATCTTTACGCTCTAGGTAGTGGATAGATTTGATGCGGCGAATTGTACGGCAGCGGCCACGGATAAGCAGGGTTTCTGTGGTTGCGATATTACCTTGACGAGAAATACCTTCTAGCAAGTCACCCTTAGTGATGCCTGTTGCTGAGAATACAACGTTGTCGCTGCGTGCCATGTCTTCCATCTTCAATACGATACCCGCCGTTACGCCCATTTCTGCGCAGCGCTCAAGTTCAAGTTCACCGTGCTTGCGGTTCTCTTCTGTGTCGCCTTTCACTTCGTGGCGAGGTAGAAGACGACCGTGCATGTCGCCGTCGAGTGCGCGAATTACCGCCGCCGAGACCACACCTTCAGGTGCGCCGCCGATGCAGTACATGACGTCTACTTCACTGTCTGGCATACAGGTTAAGATAGAAGCCGCAACATCACCGTCTGGCACAGCAAATACACGAACGCCCATTGCTTGCATGTCGGCGATGACTTGATCATGACGAGGCTTAGCAAGCGTGGTTACGACTAGAGTATCAAGTGTTTTACCTAGTGCTTTAGCGATGTTTTCTAGGTTTTCTGTTAGTGGCAGTTCTAGGTCAATCACGCCTTTAGCGCCAGGGCCAACAACCAACTTTTCCATGTACATATCAGGCGCTTTAAGGAAGCTGCCTTTTTCGCCCGCAGCCAATACAGCCAATGCATTTGATTGGCCCATTGCTGTCATGCGTGTCCCTTCAATTGGGTCAACTGCGATGTCGACAGCGTCGCCGCCCACACCTACGTTTTCGCCGATGTATAGCATAGGTGCATCATCGATTTCACCTTCGCCGATAACAATCTCACCGCTAATTTCGGTTTTGTTTAATAGGCTACGCATTACTTCTACAGCAGCGCCATCTGCAGCGTTTTTATCGCCACGGCCAAGCCACTTGTAACCAGCTAGTGCTGCACCTTCTGTGACACGAGAGAATGACATTGCTAAATCGCGTTTCATGCGGACTCCAAAATTTTCAAAGGGGGAATAGAAATTTCGCGGCGAATTTTACCATATCCAAAAGGAAACGTTTGCCTTTTTTGTTTTTTGGAGATTGCTCTCGATCAATTCGCAGTGGAAAACAGTTATTATTCATCAAAATAATCGGTTTGCCGTTGTGGCGGTAATCGTTCTCGTCAATATTCGGTAAAAAGTGCTGTTTTTTTCATCGAATGGCGCAAAATATCGAATATATTGAGTGTTTATCCTTGCTCTGCTGAGTAGAATGGGGAAATAAGTGGAGTGAACCTTCACCATCAAACGGATAACTAAAAGGTAGGCCAGAATGTCTTTTGAAGTACTAGAGCAGCTAGAAGCAAAAATTCAAACAGCAGTAGATACAATTGCACTTCTTCAAATGGAAGTGGAAGAGCTTAAAGAAGAGAAACAAGCACTAGCAACAGAAGCTGGTGAGCTTAAAGCAAGCCGTCACGAGCTAGAGCAAAAAACTCAGCAAATGCAGGAAGAGCATTCAGCATGGCAAGATCGCATCCGTAACCTTCTTGGTAAAATGGATGAAGTAGAGTAATCGACTCTTCAGATTTAAAAAAACGCCCGCTACTCAGTAGCGGGCGTTTTTGTTTGTGTTCTTATGATTTGTTTTATTATTTGAAGCTGAGTGAGAGTTACTCGACGTCTTCTTCCTCGACATCCAAATCGAGTTCTACATCTAGAGGTTCGGCAGAAAGAATGATGCCAGTGTTGTCTGCGTAGAGGTAATCTTCAGGTAAGAAGGTCACGCTGCCAAAGTTCACTGGAACGTCTAATTCACCGACACCTTCTTGGCTCGCACCAACAGGGATAGAAGCCAAGGCTTGGATACCTAGGTTCATGTCTTCAAGCTCATCGACTTCACGAACGCACCCGTAAACCACAATCCCTTCCCACTCATTGTCTTCGGCAAGTAGGGCTATCTCAGCATCGATCAGCGCTTTACGTAGTGAGCCGCCCCCATCGATTAACAACACACGCCCCAGACCGTCTTGCTCTAGTACAGAGCGAATCAAAGCGTTGTCTTCAAAACACTTTAATGTCGTGATCTGTCCTGCGAAGGATGCACGTCCACCGAAGTTGCTGAACATTGGCTCCACGACATCAACTTGATCCAAATATATGTCGCACAGTGCTGAAGTGTTGTATTCCATTAGTATACCTTTTGAACAATGAGCTTACTTTGAGTATATCGGCGCTTGATCCCTTTGCAATGATTAGTCTCATTTAACTCAATAGAGTTTGAGCTACGACAACCCCTGCAAACAATAGGTTAGTGACCAGTGAGCATTTCACAATCACGGGCATCATTGGTGCAATTTGCGCTGGCTTTTCGGTTTCCCAAACGGCTTTGCCATGCTTGTAAACAATAATAATGCTCAGCAAAAACGGTAGGCTGATCCAGACCGGTTTTTCTTGAATAAGCAGGTAGATAGCGAAAGACGCAAGGGCGAGGCCAAGCAGAGCAAAATGATAGTGTTTGGCTTTGCGTTGTCCTAGGCGAACCGCCATGGTGCGCTTACCACATTCGCTGTCGTTTTCGATATCACGCATGTTGTTGATATTGAGTACCGCAACCGCCATCAAGCCACAGCCCAATGCCGGAAGGAATAGGCTTGGTTCAACATGGCCAGTGTGCAAGAAGTAAGTCCCTGAAACACCTAATAAACCGAAGAAGATAAATACCGATAAGTCGCCAAGGCCAATATAGCCATAAGGCTTATTACCGACGGTATAAGCGATGGCAGCAACAATGGCTAATATGCCTAACGCAATGAAAGATAAGATACTTTCAATCGAGGTTAAGGCATGAAAAATAAGAATCAGCCCAGCGACCATAGTAAACACGATGTTGAGGATGATCGCTTGCTTCATGGTTTTCGCTGTTACCGCGCCAGATTGCATGGCACGTGTTGGCCCCAGACGATTTTCGTTGTCTGTGCCTTTTACGGCGTCGCCATAGTCATTGGCTAGGTTCGATAAAATCTGTAATAGGGTGGCGGTTAAAAATGCCAGTAGGGCTATCGATAAAGAAAACTGACCACCGGCGAACGCTAAACTACTTCCTGTAAGAATAGAGACAAGTGCGAGAGGCAGAGTTTTTGGTCGTGCGGCATCAAGCCAGATCAGTAGAGATTGTTTCATCGTAGGTCTAATTCTTTGTAAGTCTTCGTTTCATACTGTGATTTGAGTATACGCCCATTTTTCGGGTAATAAAAAGCCCACTCGAAAGTGGGCCTTGAATTCGCTTATTAGCTGCTATTTCTTTGAGATAGAGCAATAAGTTGGAGTTTTGTGTGCTACAGGATGAAGCGACTTAGGTCTTCGTCTTCTACGAGCTCGCCAAGCTTAGATATTACATAAGCTTCATCAATCAGCAATTTACTGCCTGCTCGGTCTGTTGCGTCAAATGAAATTTCATCCATTAGGCGCTCCATGACTGTGTGTAGACGACGCGCACCGATGTTTTCAGTGGTTTCGTTCACACGCCATGCTGCGTCCGCAATCTGGTTGATGCCATCTTCAGTGAACTCAATGTTGACATCTTCTGTTTTCATTAGGGCAATATATTGCTCTGTTAGAGATGCTTTTGGCTCAGTTAGGATGCGTTTGAAGTCATGTGCTGATAGTGCTTCAAGTTCTACGCGGATTGGTAGACGACCTTGTAGCTCAGGGATCAGGTCAGATGGCTTAGCCACTTGGAATGCGCCTGATGTGATAAACAAGATGTGGTCAGTTTTAACCATACCGTGCTTGGTTGATACTGTGCTGCCTTCGATAAGAGGCAGTAGGTCACGCTGAACACCTTCGCGAGATACATCTGGGCCTGAACTGTCGCCACGCTTACAGATTTTGTCGATCTCATCGATGAATACGATGCCGTTGTTTTCAGCGTTGAAGATCGCGTTCTCTTTCAGCTCTTCTTGGTTCACAAGCTTCGCAGCTTCTTCTTCCGTCAGTGCTTTGAATGCGTCTTTGATTTTCATCTTACGCTTTTTCTTGGTGTCGCCCGCTAGGTTTTGGAACATGCCTTGCAGCTGGTTTGTCATCTCTTCCATGCCTGGAGGTGACATGATTTCAACGCCCATTTGCGGTGCGGCTACATCAACTTCAATCTCTTTGTCATCTAGCTTACCTTCACGCAGTTTCTTGCGGAAAATCTGACGAGTGTTTGAAGAGGTTGTGTCTTCAGTTGATTGCTCGTTCTGACCCCAAGCATCACGCGCTGGTGGTAGAAGGGCATCAAGAATGCGTTCTTCAGCTTGTTCTTCAGCGCGGTATTGTACTTTTTCCATCGCTTGTTGGTGCGTCATCTTGATCGCAACGTCCGTTAGATCACGGATGATGGTTTCAACTTCTTTACCAACGTAACCCACTTCGGTGAACTTAGTCGCTTCTACCTTGATGAAAGGCGCGTTTGCTAATTTCGCTAGGCGGCGAGCGATTTCAGTTTTACCTACACCCGTTGGGCCAATCATCAGGATGTTTTTTGGCGATACTTCAACACGTAGGCTTTCTTCAAGCTGCATACGGCGCCAGCGGTTACGAAGAGCGATAGCCACTGAGCGCTTAGCGTTGTCTTGGCCGATAATGTGGCGATTGAGTTCGTGAACAATCTCGCGAGGAGTCATCTCAGACATGGTTTTTCCTTAATTCTTTAATCACTGTTGAATACAACGTTATTGATGGAAGCGGTCGTTACTCTGGCTTTGGCAGCTCAACGGTGCTTTCTAGTTCTTCAATAGTGTGGTGATGGTTGGTGAAGACACAGATGTCGCCTGCAATGTTCAGCGACTTTTCTGCGATTTCACGCGCATCTAAATCAGTATTTTCTAATAGTGCAGTAGCGGCTGCTTGAGCGAAGTTTCCGCCCGAACCGATCGCAATCAGGTCGTTCTCAGGTTGAACTACGTCACCGTTACCTGTGATGATCAGTGAAGCGGTCTCATCCGCTACTGCTAACAGTGCTTCTAACTTACGTAGAGCACGGTCGCTACGCCAATCCTTCGCTAGCTCAACTGCCGCTTTGGTGAGATGGCCTTGGTGCATTTGCAGCTTGCTTTCAAATTTTTCGAATAGCGTGAAAGCATCAGCCGTACCGCCAGCAAAACCGGCCAGTACTTTGTTGTTGTATAGGCGACGTACTTTACGGGCGTTGCCCTTCATTACTGTATTGCCCAGAGATACTTGTCCATCACCCGCGATGACGACTTTATTATTACGACGTACAGATACAATGGTAGTCACGAGTCGACCTCTTTTGATTATTATTTATGGTTACTACTTATATGTGGCTCCACTATCATGAATTCAAGTGCCACTTTTAATGGTATGTCATATCAAAAAAACTAAATATTACCAGTTGTTTCAAACATCCATTACCTGTTGAGCCTATGTGTGGCAAGGGTTGGTGGGTTAATAGTTTGTGATAAATATAAAAAAAGATAAAACAAATTTCTAACGTGAAATGGTTAACACTTTTTGTTTGATTTATAAGGAATGATGTTCACTAATCAGTGGTATTCACTGCATAAGGAGTAGTGTGATGAATAGTGACAATATCAGTTTTTTTAATAGAGATATGGATCTGGATGAGCTGTCTATACTGCATCATCTGATGTATCAGGAGGCGGGCGAGTGTTCAACAGAACATCTAAAAAACTCGGTCAACGTTTTTCTTAAACGTCCATTTCCTAACGTTTTAGCGCACTTGGATTTTTTTGGTTACATCGAGATAAATAAGGAGCAGGTCTACCTGACTGACTTTGGGCTTGAGTACTACGAACAAGTACCTCAGTTTCGTTAAAACGCACTCTTTTGATTAACATACTGGTATTGCTTGTGCGATGAACTATTGAACGCTTTCAAACAGCAATAGGGGGAATCCTCTTCCCCCTATTATATATTGAGTTGATTAAGCCCCGTCTTTCCAAATAGCGCAAGGTTCAATTTTCGCTCGTTGCAGCTTATGGCGATCGCGTTCTGCGTCACGCTTCAACTTGTATGGCCCTAAAACCACACGGTACCAGCTACTGCCATCTTTCTTGCGGATCTCACTTGAGATACCTTGGAAGGCAATATCCAACTTACGTGCTTCTGCCTGCGACGAGGTTTTGTAAGCGCCACACTGCATGATGTAAGGGATCTTAGAGATCTGTTGCTCTTTGGCTTTTACTTCAATCTCGCGGCTTGGCAGCGTTTCAACGTAGTCCCACTTCTCTTCAGGAGGCGGCGGAATCACTTTCGCTGGTTTTGGCTTAGGTTTTGGTTTGGTTGCCACAGGCGTTGGTGCAGGCGGCTCAGGATCATTACTCAATAGGTAAAGTCCGTAACCAAAACCACCGGCAAGGAGGATCGCCAAAAGACCACTGCGCCAAGGTTTACGGCGAGGGGCTTGTTTTTTGGTCGGTTTTTTCGTGCCACGACCGCGCTTTACATAATCTCTATTAGCCACAAGACAATTCAATAGTTGCTGATTCTGCCCTCATGGTAATCCAGATTGCGCGAGGATAATAGTGCAGAAATGGAAGCGGCACATCAAAATGTGCCGCAGATTAATAAGGGTATTTCTAAGGGTTATATTCGAGGTGGCGCTGTACTGCCTCGAACCACTAATTTAGCTTCAAGCAGACGCGAACCTGCTTGCACATCGTTGCCTTTTAATAGATCAAGCATCATCAACATCGCTTGGCGTCCAATCTCATAACGAGGCTGAGAAATGGTGGTTAGCGGTGGATCGCAGTATTGAGCGAATTGGATGTCATCGAAGCCGACAATCGATAGGTCTTGAGGAACGCGCAAGCCCAGCTTCTTCGTTTCTTGAATCGCACCAATCGCCATCGCATCGTTGTGACAGAAGATAGCTGTAGGTTGTTCAGGAAGTGCCAGTAATTGACGAACCGCTTGAGCGCCCGCTTCAAAGGTGAAGTCACCGACCGTGCTATAGGCTGGATTCATTGAGACTCCGGCGCGACGCAGCGCTTGCTGGTAGCCTTGTTGGCGGAACTTACACAGTGTTGCCGATACTGGTCCTGAAATTTGAGCAATACGCTTATGACCTAACTGAGCTAGGTAGTTCACCGCTTCAAAGGCAGAGGTCAGGTTATCGATGTGTACCGTAGGCAGTTCAAGCTCAGGGGCAAACTCACACGCCATTACCATCGGCGGTAAATTCTTTTGTTCAGGTTTGCTGACATCAAACGGATGGTCAGTACCCAGCAGCAACATGCCGTCGGCTTGTTTGGTGAAAACTAAGTTAACAAACGAAGACTCGCGCTTCTTTTGCTGGCCGCTATCACCCAGTAGAACAAGGTAATCATTTTCTACTGCGGCATCTTCGATACCACGAATGATCTCGGCGAAATAAGGGTCACAGATATCAGGAACAATAGTGATGATGGTTTTTGATTCGTTGCGACGTAAGTTTCTAGCTAATGTATTGGGTGAGTATCCAGCTTCAAGTACTGCTGTTTCCACTCGTTTGCGAGTCGAAACTGAGACTTTCTCAGGGTTCATCAATGCACGTGATACCGTGGCTGTTGAGACGCCTGCTAGCTGGGCAACATCCTTCATTGTCGCCATAAATTAAACCCTCTTTTAAGTTCCTTTGCCGCCTAAGCATCTAAGGCGTGAATAATAAATGTAATCGAATAGATATTATGAAAGTGTTGCTAACACTTTTTTTATTGCAATATTTTATTCGTTTAATCCGTGTAAAGTTACGGCTAGATTAACAAAAATCACATGACTAGTGTGAAGTTGCTCACGAGAAATATGAAATATTTGTGAACAAACTTATCATTAGTTTTAACCCAAGTGGGTTTAACTCAAATCTTGCGGCTCAATATCGAGTGACCAGCGAACTTTTTTCGCAGCAGGTAACATATTGATGGCCGGCTTGGCACTCATCAATAGCTTCTGCATTAACGAGCGCGTCTGAGTTTGTAAGATTAACTGCCAGCGCGATTTGCCCGCTCGTTTTGCTAACGGAGCCGGGGTTGGCCCTAACACCATGCAATATTGGTCAAACAGCGGGTGCGATTCCAATGTGTGACGAACCTGACGCAAGAACTCTTCCACCAAGCGAGTGTCATTGGCTTCTGCTCTAAACAGCGTCATAAAGGTATAGGGCGGTAACATTGCCTGTTTACGCTCTGCCAAGGCCGTTTGAGCAAAGTGGTTATAGTCTTTGTGTAGCAAGGCTTGCAACAACCCATGTTCTGGGTGGTGAGTCTGTAAGATCACTTCACCGGGTTTGCTTGCTCGTCCTGCGCGTCCCGCTACTTGGATGAATAGCTGGGCAAGACGTTCAGAGGCACGGAAGTCACTACTATATAAAGAGCCATCCACATCCAATAACGCCACAAGTGTCACGTCAGGGAAATGGTGACCCTTAGCAAGCATCTGCGTGCCGATAAGAATTTGGAATTCACCCTTACGAATCGACTCGAGCGCGCTTTCTAAGCTGCCTTTACGGCGGGTGCTGTCGCGGTCAATACGAATGGTTTTGTATTCCGGGAATAGTTGACCAAGTTGAGCTTCTAACTGCTCGGTACCGACACCCACTGTCACCAAGTTCACAGACCCACAACCTTGGCAGTTGTGCACGATATGCTGCTGAGAACCACAGTGGTGGCAGCGCATCTCATTACTGTATTGGTGATAGGTGTAGTAAGCATCACAACGTTTACACTCGGCTGTCCAACCACAATCGTGACACATTAATGCCGGAGAAAACCCTCGACGATTGAGGAACAGCATCACTTGGTTGCCAGCTTTGAGGTGTCTTTGCATCTCTGCAATTAACGACGCAGACAAACCACTTTCTAGATATTCACCTTTAACATCCAACACCTTATTGGTGGTCGGCAGTGCGACACCCGCACGTGAAGTCAGGGTGAGATAACTGTATTTGCCGATCTGAGCGTTGTGCAGCGTCTCAAAGGCCGGAGTCGCCGAGCCTAACACAACTGGAATCTGCGCTTTGTGCGCACGCATGATCGCCACATCACGAGCGTGGTAGCGCAGGCTATCTTGCTGTTTATAAGACGCATCGTGTTCTTCATCGACAATGATAATACCTAGGTCAGCAAACGGCGTGAACAGAGCCGAACGGGTACCAATCACGATGCCCGCTATTTTATCGCGCGCCGATAACCAAGCATTCAGTCGCTCAGAATCGTTTAAACCTGAGTGGATAACCTCAACAGGTACATTAAAGCGTCGCTTAAAGCGGTTAATCGTTTGAGGGGTGAGGCCAATCTCGGGCACGAGCACTAACGCTTGTTTACCTTGGTCGAGAATCGGCTTAATCATATTAAGGTAAACCTCGGTCTTACCTGAGCCAGTAACGCCCTCTAACAGGAAGCAACCAAAGTCGGTTTGGCTATTTACGGTCGCAATCGCGATGGCTTGTTCGGCATTGAGCTTAGGCTTGTCTTGGTCGTTTTCAAGATCAACTGGCCACGGCTGACGCGTTGGCTTTTTCTCTACCGATTCAATCCAGCCTTTCTCTTCTAGCGTTTTGAGTACGGCGCTGCCAACTTCTTCATCAATGAACTCTTGATGAGGAACCGGGCCGTGTTCAAGCATGTGCATCACTTTGGCTTGCTTGACCGCGCGACCAAAACCTTGCATCAGTTGGTCTTTGCCTGATGGCGTTAACTGCCACTCAACCAGCGTCGCGAAGTCGGCGGCTTTGCCTTTTCTTAGAGCGCTCGGAAGGGCGTTAGCAAAGGTTTCGCCAAGAGGGTACTGATAAAACTGACTGCACCACATTAATAGTGAATAGACAGATTCCGGCCAAACAGGTTGGTTATCCAATAGCGCTTTTATTGGCTTGAGCTTATCTAGCTCGAATTCTGATTCGTTAACCAGAGCCGTGACAATCCCAGTTAAGGTTTGTCGTCCAAAAGGCACAGAGACGCGACCACCAATAATCGGGAATAGGTGGTTTGGAATCTTGTAATCGAACTGCTTGTCGAGTGGAACAGGCAGCGCCACACGGGCAATCATTGGACGCATAAAGGGACGGCTTTATCTGAATTGACGAGAGCGAACAGTCTAAAGGATAAGGCGGTTAAATTCGAGAAGCAGTTTGAATGTGATGTGGCAGAGAAGCGGGTGAGGTTGGGGCCAAGCCAAGAATCACAGCCAGCAAAGGAAATAACGCCGATATTGGCGAAAAATGTATCAAATCAGTTGATCCTGCTTTATAGATTCATTACTATACTGCGCCTTAAAGGTATGGCTTCATCACTCTTTTGTGTCGATGCGGTGTCTTTATTTCTTTTTTTAAACTACGTGTGGTGTGCGGCTTAGAATCGTATAGCGACACGGCCTACTTGAGGTTATCCCATGAAAGCTGGAATCCACCCAGAATACAAAGCAGTTACTGCAACTTGTTCTTGCGGCAACACATTTGAGTTCAACTCAACGCTAGCAAAAGAATCAATCCACCTAGACGTATGTGACAAATGTCACCCGTTCTACACTGGTAAGCAACGTATCGTAGATACTGGCGGCCGTGTTGATCGCTTCAACAAGCGTTTCGGTGCTCTTTCTAGCAAGAAGTAATTCTCGCTATTTAGACATGAAAAAGGACACTTCGGTGTCCTTTTTTGTTGCCTGTAATTTGAGAAAGCACTGACTTCTATTCAAGCATCACTCTCACCCAACGATAAGTTGCCTCTCTATTCTATTTCAGGGCAATTCCTTGCGTATCTCTCTTCACCAAAATTCAGCACGAAACTTCAACAAGCGATAGTAATTTCAACTGCTCACTGGTCTTATTAGTAGTGAAATCTCGTTTTTTAATGAGACAGAGGCTTCAACCACCTAGGAACTTTGAAGTACATCCATTAACATGAACAAGATCCCCCAAATAATAATATCCTAGGAACCTACACCTATGTCTGAAGACAGCAGCCAAGCTCAATCCTCTCAAGAATTATCACCTCAAGAACAATTCCGTCAGCAAGCTCTTGATTACCATGAGTTCCCAATTCCAGGCAAAATTGCCGTAGAACTGACGAAGCCTGCAAACTCTGCAGAAGACCTAGCACTTGCATACAGCCCAGGCGTGGCTGAGCCTGTTCGCGAGATCGCACAGAACGTTGATAACGTTTATAAGTACACAGGTAAAGGCAACATGGTTGCAGTTATCTCTAACGGTACAGCGATTCTTGGCCTAGGTAACCTTGGCCCTATTGCTTCTAAACCTGTTATGGAAGGCAAAGCGCTCCTGTTTAAGCGTTTTGCTGGTTTAGATTCTATCGATATTGAAGTAAAACACCGCACAATCGATGAGTTCGTTGATACAGTTGCGAATATCGCAGATACATTCGGCGGTATTAACCTGGAAGACATCAAAGCACCAGACTGTTTTGAGATTGAACGTCGCCTGATTGAACGTTGTGATGTTCCGGTATTCCACGATGACCAACATGGTACAGCGATTGTAACGGCAGCGGGTATGCTGAATGCGATCGAGCTTCAAGGTAAGAAACTTGAAGAGTGTAAGATCGTTTGTTTAGGTGCTGGCGCAGCGGCGGTTGCTTGTATGGAACTACTGATTAAGTGTGGCGCTCAGCGTGAAAAAATCTACATGCTTGACCGTAAAGGTGTGATCCATACTCGTCGTGATGACCTAAACGAATACAAAGAGCTGTTCGCAAATAACACTGATAAGCGTACGCTTGAAGATGTTATCGAAGGCGCTGACCTGTTTTTGGGTGTATCGGGGCCGAATCTACTGCCTGCTGAAGCACTAACGCTGATGGCTGATAAGCCTGTTGTGTTTGCATGTTCAAACCCAGATCCAGAGATCAAGCCTGAGCTTGCACACGAAGTTCGTTCTGACCTAATCATGGGTACAGGCCGCAGTGATTACCCTAACCAAGTAAACAACGTACTTTGTTTCCCATTCATTTTCCGTGGTGCACTAGACGTGCGTGCGAGCGAAATTAATGACGAAATGAAGCTAGCGGCGGTTAAAGCGATTCGTGAACTGGCGAAAGAAGAAGTTCCAGCTGAAGTACTAGCAGCTGCGGGCGAGACTGCACTGGAGTTCGGTAAGGGTTACATCATTCCTAAGCCAATGGACCCACGTCTACTTCCTCGCGTAGCACGAGCAGTTGCGGAAGCGGCTGTTGAATCTGGCGTAGCTCGTATCGAGATGCCTGCTAACTATATGGCTTAATAGCTGTTGCTCTATTGAGCCAAAAAGAATAATAAAAAACCGACTCATCTGGAGTCGGTTTTTTTATGTCTATCATTCACAGCGCAATCATAAAAAGCTATGCGCGATGTGATAAATAAGGTTCAGCTAGAGCGAATCAATAATGAAGGCAGTGACTGAGTTGTTTTTATTCTTCGTCAAACGCTTCGAACTCGATACCCATCTCTGTCATCAGCTTTTTCACTTCAGCAGGAATATCGTCTGGGCGGTCTTTACGAAGGTCTTCATCCGTTGGTAGTGGTTGGCCTGTGTACGCATGTAGAAAGGCTTCGCACAGTAGCTCACTGTTTGTTGCATGGCGTAGGTTATTAATCTGGCGGCGAGTACGCTCGTCAGTAAGAACCTTTAACACTTTTAGAGGGATAGAAACTGTAATTTTCTTTACTTGTTCGCTTTTCTTTCCATGCTCAGCATATGGGCTTATGTATTCACCATTCCAGTCGGCCATTGCGTACCTTCATCACTTTAGTTGTTAGAATAAATTAATAGTGGTGATTTTAGCGGGATTTACTGCCATAAGCAAAGACATATAGACGTCTAGAAGTGTTGACGTCTCACGTTTATGAAAGTAAAGTGAATAACATATATCTAACACAGCCGCAAAATGCCGACAAGCCGCTGTGATTCTCAGACGCAAAACTTGTAAGGAAGCACCTATGAGCAGCCGGAAGCCAGCAACAATCGCAGTACGTACTGGTATCGAGTCAGACACGCAACACCATGCCGTTGTCCCACCCATTTATCTTTCGACTAACTATGGGTTTCCCGCTTTTGGTGAAGTGCCAAAGTACGATTACACCCGTTCTGGTAACCCAAACCGCGGTTTATTAGAGACGGCACTGTTTGAGCTTGAATCAGGCAAAGGCGCGGTTGTGACTAACTGTGGTACTTCGGCGCTTAACTTATGGGTTTCGGCTTTCTTAGGCGGCGATGATCTTATTATTGCACCGCACGATTGCTACGGCGGTACTTACCGTCTGTTTAACACTCGCTCGCTAAAAGGTGACTTCAAAGTTCTGTTCGTTGATCAATCGGATCAAGCAGCGCTGGATGCGGCGCTCGCGCTTAAGCCAAAGTTGATCTTAATTGAAACCCCATCGAATCCACTGGTTCGCGTGGTTGATATTGCAGAAACTTGCCGTAAAGCGAAAGAGGTTGGTGCTCTGGTTGCTGTCGACAACACGTTTTTGACACCTGTGTTCCAAAAGCCTTTAGAGCTGGGTGCTGATTTTGTTATCCACTCAACCACTAAGTACATCAATGGACACTCAGATGTTATTGGTGGCGTTGTCGTGACGAAAACTGAAGAGCACGCTGAAGAGCTTGCATGGTGGGGCAACTGTATTGGTGCGACCGGCACACCATTTGATAGTTACATGACTCTACGTGGTATTCGTACGCTAGGTGCGCGTATGCGTGTTCACGAAGAGAGTTCACGTGAAATTCTGACGGCTCTGCAACAACAAGATCTGGTGGGCACTATTTACCACCCAAGCCTTCCTGAACACCCGGGTCACGAGATCGCGAAGAAACAACAGTTGGGCTTTGGTTCCATGTTGAGCTTTGAGTTTGCTGGCTCTTTTGAAGCACTTAAATATTTTGTAGATAAGTTAGAGCTATTTTCTTTGGCTGAATCACTGGGTGGGGTTGAAAGCCTGATTTGTCACCCTGCGTCGATGACTCACCGTGCGATGGGCGAAGAAGCATTGGCAGAAGCGGGTGTTTCTCAACAACTACTGCGCCTTTCTGTTGGCCTTGAAGATGCGGAAGACCTAATCGACGATCTCAAGCAAGCGTTTGAAAAAACACAACGCTTTATTGCTGAAGGGGAGGCTTAATAATGGCAACCTTTCGCCAGCTACATAAATTTGGTGGCAGCAGTTTAGCGAATCCTGAATGTTACCAACGCGTGGTCAACATTCTTAGAGAATACTCATCAGCATCTGATTTGGTGGTGGTATCGGCAGCAGGCAAAACAACCAACCGCTTAATTGAGTTTGTTGAAGCGCTCGACAAAGATGGTCGTATTGCCCATGAATGCCTACAAGCACTTCGTCAGTTCCAACTCGATCTGATTGAAGCACTGCTTGAGGGTGAATCAGCCGCACAACTTACTTCAACCATTCAACAAGAATTTACCGCTTTGGGTGAGCTAACGGCTCCCTTGAGCGAAGCACAAAAAGCAAAAGTGCTTGGACACGGTGAGGTTTGGTCTTCACGTCTACTCGCGGCTTTGTTGTGCCAGCATGATTTACAAGCCGTTGCTCAAGATGCGCGTGCTTTTTTACGTGCAGAAGTGGGCGCTCAGCCTGAAGTCGACCGCGCACGTTCTTACCCTCTGATCAAAGAAGCCTTGGCGCAGCATGCACATTGCCGCGTGGTGATTACGGGCTTTATGGCTCAGAACTGCGAGGGTGAAACGGTATTGCTTGGCCGTAACGGTTCGGATTACTCAGCAACCGTGATTGGTGCTTTGGCTGAAGTTGAACGCGTGACGATTTGGAGTGATGTGGCAGGCGTTTACAGCGCTGACCCTCGTCTGGTTTCAGATGCGTGTCTATTGCCTCTACTTCGCCTTGATGAAGCCAGCGAATTGGCTCGTCTTGCCGCTCCAGTGCTTCACAGCCGAACGCTACAGCCTGTGGCTCAAAGTGCTATGGATCTCAGCTTACGCTGCAGCTATCAGCCGGAGGCGGGCTCTACACAGATCGAGCGTGTACTGGCATCGGGTCGTGGCGCAAAAATCATTACCTCTTTGGATGAAGTGCTTATCGTGCAACTGACCTTTGGTCACGGCCATGATTTCGACCGTCTAGAGAGTGAAGTGCTTGAAGGGCTTAAGCGTGCTCAACTTGAGCCGCTTGCTTATGAGCTTGAACCGGATCAACACTGTTTGCGTCTTGCCTACACAGAAGAGATCGCTGGTGGTGCATTAGAATATCTCCAAGACCATGCGATTGAAGCTGAGATTAAGCTAAAAGAAGGTTTCTCTCTGATTGCTGCAGTGGGTGCGGGTGTGACTAAGAACCCTAACCATTGCTACGGTTTCTACCAGCAGCTTAAGAGCTCGCCGGTTGAGTTCATCTCAGAAGCGAACTCAGGCTTAAGCTTGGTGGCTGTGATTCGTAAGAGTGAAACATCAAGTCTAGTGAAAGGCATTCATTCTCAACTGTTCCAAGCGCAGAAGCGTGTTGCGATTGCCTTGTGTGGTAAGGGCAATATTGGTTCAAGCTGGTTAAGCCTGTTTGCTGAGCAAAAAGCGGAACTTGAAAAGCGCCGTGGAATGAACTTTGAATTGGTTGCCGTGGTTGATAGCCAAACCTATTGGTTCGACGATCAAGGCATTGATGCGACTTCGGTAGGTAAGCGCTTTGACGACGAAGCTATTGCTAACAATGGTAACGACTGGTTAGAGCGTTTGGGCTCTATTCAAGGTTATGACGAAGCAGTGGTTCTGGATGTGACTGCGAGCCCAGTGCTTGCAGCAAAGTATCTGCAAATCGCACAACAAGGTATTCACCTAATCTCGGCGAACAAGGTGGCAGGTTCTGCATCGAGCGAGTATTACCATCAAGTACAAGATGCTTTCGCTAAGATCAGCCGTCATTGGTTGTACAACGCGACAGTGGGTGCTGGATTGCCGATTAACCACACGGTACGTGACCTACGTGAAAGTGGCGATGACATCATTGCGTTGTCTGGCATTTTCTCGGGCACGTTGTCTTGGTTGTTCCAACAGTTTGATGGCACCGTGCCGTTCAGCGAGTTGGTTGACTTAGCATGGCAACAAGGCCTTACGGAACCTGACCCTCGTGCTGACCTAGATGGCTCAGACGTGATGCGTAAGCTGGTGATTCTGGCGCGTGAATCTGGTTTGGATATCGAACCTGAAAACGTAAAAGTGGAATCGCTCGTACCTGCAGAGCTGCAAGATCTATCTGTGGATGACTTCTTCGACAAAGCTTCTGTACTGAGCGAAGAGCTGGCTGAGCGTTTAGAGAAAGCGCACTCTCAACAAAAAGTTCTGCGTTACGTAGCGCGTTTGGAGAAGAACGGTAAGGCAACCGTAGGCGTTGAAGCACTGTCTAAAGAACATGCTCTGGCGAACTTGTTGCCTTGCGACAACATCTTTGCGATTGAGAGCAAATGGTACAAAGATAATCCATTGGTTATTCGTGGCCCAGGTGCCGGTCGTGAAGTAACGGCAGGTGCAATTCAATCTGATTTAAACAGAATGTCTAGCCTGTTCTGATACTCAGATCGGTTGGTTTAGTGTCTAAATGGCATACTATTCACTAAGATAAATAAGGCTGAAAGCACGATGTGTTTTTCAGCCTTTTTTCTACATTATTTCTGCTTTGCGACCCATCTAACGACTTGAGTTTTACTCACGATCTACTTGAGAAAAATTCATAATGGATCTGTTGACATTAAATCGTATTCAATACATTCTACAGACATATAGACGTCTAAACGTCGTTTAAGGATTTGAGTTTTTAGTGGTTGCTTTTGCCACAGGGAGAGTAAGATGGGATACACACACGCTAGTCATATCGACGCTTTAAATCAGAATATCGCTGAGCTTTCTGACAACATCAATGTGTCATTTGAGTTTTTTCCACCGAGCAGTGAGAAGATGGAAGAGACCCTGTGGAACTCTGTTCACCGCCTTAAAACACTTCAACCAAAATTTGTATCGGTAACTTACGGTGCAAACTCGGGTGAACGTGACCGTACCCACTCAATCATTAAAGAAATTAAAAACCAAACCGGCCTAGTGGCTGCACCGCACCTAACGTGTATTGATGCAAGCCGTGAAGAGCTGATTCAAATTGCCGACGATTACTGGGCAAATGGTATCGAGAGTATTGTTGCGCTACGTGGTGATATTCCAGCAGGCGGCGGCGCGCCAGAGATGTACGCATCTGACCTAGTCGAGCTACTTAAATCTCGCCACGATTTTGATATCTCAGTAGCGGCATTCCCTGAGGTTCACCCTGAAGCAAAAAGCGCTCAATCTGATCTTATTAACCTAAAGCGTAAAGTGGATGCGGGTGCCAACCGTGCCATCACTCAGTTCTTCTTTGATGTAGAGAGCTACCTACGCTTTCGTGACCGCTGTGTAGCGGCTGGCGTTGATGTTGAGATTGTACCGGGCATTCTGCCGGTTTCTAACTTCAAGCAAGCATCTCGCTTTGCTGCGATGAACAACGTAAAAGTACCGGGCTGGATGGCGAAGCAGTTTGAAGGTTTGGATGATGATCCAACGACTCGTCAGCTTGTTGGTGCTAGCCAAGCAATTGATATGGTTCGTACACTGAGCCGTGAAGGTGTGAAAGATTTCCACTTCTACACGCTAAACCGTGCAGAAATGACTTATGCACTTTGCCATACGCTAGGTGTTCGTCCGCAAGTCGCTGCGCTGTAAGAAAAGTCTAAGAAGTAAAGCCTAAGCACTTGTAAAAAGCCTCTGGCAGTAACATTTCAAATCCTATAGATACAAAAAAGGCTTGGACTCATAGAGTTCAAGCCTTTTGCTTTTCTAGCTTAACTTAAGCTAGAGCGCCAAGTTCAAGCAGTACTTCTTCAGCCCATACAATCCATGCTTCACGGATAAGTAGGTTACGACGAAGTGTTAGACGCTCAAGGCGTGCTTGCTTGTCTAGTGTCGATGGCGTTGCGTAGTAAGCTGCTTCGATTTCACGGTAGTGAGAAACCAGTTTGCGAGACTCTTCTACTAGCTCAGCAAGTTGTACACGGTAAGCGTCAGAAGGTTGTACAGCACAAGCCATTAGCTTAGCTGAGAACTCGTCACGAACGGTTGGGTGTGCAGTTGGTTGTTCAAACCATTCACCTAGCGCGCCACGGCCAGCATCAGTGATAGAGTAAACTTTACGATCAGGTTTGCCTTCTTGAGGCTCAAGCACGCAAGTTACCTGGTCGTTCTGAGCCATTTTATTTAGCTCGCGGTAAACTTGTTGATGGCTAGCTTTCCAGAAGTAACCAATGCTTGCGGAGAATTCTTTTGTGATATCGTAACCAGTAGCATCGCGTGTACTTAAAACGGTTAGAATTACGTGTGGTAATGACATGTCTGAAATCCAAATGGTAAACAGTAAACAAATACTTAAACAACAAGTGTGCTTCTAATGGCACGTTATATTGGTTATGTCTAAGTAGCACCAACTCATCGGTTGGTTATGTCACCTTACAAAGCCGTTTATCACCTAGGTTGACCAGTTTATTGGTCAAGATGCTGCAGATTATTTTTTGGAGTGTTTCCGCAGCGGAGCAGTAGTATATCTAAATAATAAGCATAAAGTAGAATACATGGACAAAATAACCCAAAAAACTGACAAAAAACTCAGTATTGCTTATTTTGTGAAATAAAAAGGTCGCACTAGGCGACCTTTTGTCCGTTGAATGGTAGGAATCACTAATTAACCAGTGTTTCGCATGCCTGCTGCAATGCCTGCAATCGTCACCATTAGCGCTTCTTCAAGCTCTGCTGGTGGTGTTTCACACTTACGAGTACGGTAAAGCAGTTCAGCTTGAAGCATGTTTAGTGGCTCAACGTAGATGTTACGTAGGCGGATTGACTCAAGTCCCCAAGGGTCGCTCTGCATTAGGTTCTCGTTGTTCTCAACATTTAGCACGGCTTTGATGTCTTTTTGCAGCTGTTCACGCAGTAACTCACCTAATGGTAATAGCTCTTCGTCAACAAGGCGTTGGTCGTAGTACTTAGCGATTTCCATGTTGCACTTCGAGTACACCATTTCCAACATACCGAGACGGGTAGAGAAGAACGGCCACTCGCGACACATCTCTTCGAGCAGGGCTTGATGGCCTTGATCTACAGAGTACTGAATCGCTTCACCAGCGCCTAACCATGCAGGCAGTACCAAACGGTTTTGGCTCCAAGAGAAGATCCATGGAATCGCACGTAGGCTTTCTACGCCGCCGTTCGGGTTACGTTTCGCAGGGCGAGAGCCAAGAGGCAGTTTACCTAGCTCCAGTTCAGGCGTCGCTTGACGGAAGTAAGGTACAAATTTCTCTTCGCCACGAACCACGTTACGGTAAGCCTCACAAGAGACTTGAGACAGCACTTCCATTAGGTCGCGCCACTCTTGTTTAGGCTCTGGTGGTGGCAGAAGGTTCGCTTCTAGAATCGCACTTGCGTATAGGTTAAAGCTGTTTACAGCAACATCTGGCAAGCCAAGCTTAAAGCGGATCATTTCGCCTTGCTCAGTTACACGTAAGCCGCCTTTCAAGCTCTTAGGTGGCTGAGAAAGTAGGGCTGCGTGCGCCGGAGCACCACCACGACCAACTGTACCGCCACGACCGTGGAATAGAGTCAGTTCAATGCCTTCTTCGTCGCAAACTTTAACCAGCTTGTCCATCGCATCGTATTGAGCCCAACCTGCAGACATTACGCCAGCATCTTTTGCTGAGTCAGAGTATCCAATCATCACCATTTGGTGGTTCTGGATAAAGCCACGGTACAAGTCGATGCTCATTAGCTGTTTCATTACCGCTTCTGAGTTGTTCAAGTCGTCTAGCGTTTCGAACAGTGGGCACACGTCCATGCGATACGGGCAACCACACTCTTGCAACAGCAAGTGAACAGCCAGTACATCCGATGCAGTACGAGCCATAGAAATCACGTAAGCGCCGAAGGCTTCACGAGGTTGAGCAGCAATAACCTTGCAGGTGTCTAAAACCTCTTTAACCTGTTCAGATGGCTCCCAATCGCGAGGAAGAAGCGGACGCTTAGAGCTTAATTCATTGGTTAAGAAAGCAATCTTGTCTTGCTCGTTCCATTGGTCGTAGTCGCCAATGCCTAGGTAGCGAGTCAGTTCAGACAGTACATCTGAGTGACGAGTACTTTCTTGACGAACATCGAGACGAACTAAATGCACACCGAATGCTTTTAGGCGGCGCAGAGTATCAAGCAGAGAACCGTCTGCGATTACGCCCATGCCACATTCGTGCAGCGATTGGTAACAGGCGTAAAGCGGTGTCCAAAGTTGCTCGATGTTCTGTAGTGTTTCTTTCTTCGGAACCTCTGTGTCATGCAATTTTGCATCCAGCACTTCTAGCGTGTTGTTCAGTAGAGTGCGTAGGTTCTTCAGGATTGCACGGTAAGCTTCGTGTTCATCACCTGCTAGCTCACGAACGGCATCATTACACTTAGTCATCGACAGTTCGGTAATCAGCTCGTTTACGTCGCCTAAGTAAAGGTCGGCAGCTTTCCAACGAGATAGGCGCAGAACTTCCTTAGTGATGGTGTGCGTTACGAATGGGTTGCCATCGCGGTCACCGCCCATCCAAGATGAGAAGTGCACTGGGCGTGCATCGATCGGCAGGCCTTCACCAAGATAACCTTTTAGTCGGCCATCCATTTCACGTAGGAAGTCAGGAACGGCTTCCCATAGAGAGTTTTCTACAACCGCAAAGCCCCACTTAGCTTCATCAAGTGGCGTTGGGCGTTGTTGACGAATCACATCTGAGTGCCAACCTTGAGCGATCAGTTGCTCTAGGCGGCGTTCGGTTTTCACGCGCTCTTTGTGTGATAGGTCGCTTAATTCTAATTTAGACAGACACTCGTTGATCTTAACTAGCTTGTTGATCATGGTGCGACGAGTGATTTCTGTTGGGTGTGCAGTCAGAACGAGTTCAATGTTCAGGTCGCGAACGGCTTGAGCCGCGTCTAGCTTGCTGATGTCATTCTGGTTTAATTTGGAAAATAGAGATTGCAGCACGTCTGGTTCACAAACATGCTCCTCACAGTGGCGAGAGATGGTGTGGTACTGCTCTGCCATGTTGGTGAGGTTGAGAAATTGGTTAAATGCACGAGCAACAGGAGTGAGTTGTTCGTTCGGCAGGTTTTTGATTTCTTCAACTAGGCTGTCACGGTCAGCTTTGTTGCCTGCGCGGGCGGATTTGGAAAGTTTACGGATAGTCTCCACTTTCTCTAAGATAACGTCACCATGTGCATCTTGGATTGTGTTACCTAGCAAGCGTCCCAGCATGCTTACGTTACTCTTGAGAGCGGCGTATTTCTCGTTCATTGTCATCCTGCCTCGTAAAAAAATTACATCCATTGTTCCTTGTTAAGTACACAATCTAGCGAAAAGTGCTGTATCTAGTCAAATAAAGCATTCTAAGTTTGCAATTATTAGTTTTCGAAATGCGGGAGAAGTAAATTTCCCAATAGTTCGGAATTAAAGTGAAATTTAATTACAAGATCAGGCTGTGTCTGGGATAACAGAATAAAAGCCACCTTTTCGGGTAGCTTTTATACGAAAATATTGGAAGAAAAGTAATAACTAGAAACAATATTTGCGGATCGACTTACTCAGAACATCAATCGTTGGATCGATAAAATCGAAGCTTAGGAACTCATCTGGTTGGTGAGCTTGGTCGATTGAGCCTGGACCCAGCACTAAGGTTGGGCAAAGTTCTTGAAGGAAAGGTGCTTCTGTACAGTAGTTCACGGTTTGTGATTCAGTTTCGCAAACTGATTCCATGCCACCGATAAATGGATGGTCATGTTGGCACTCGTAACCCGGGATAGGTTCGTGCAGTGGCGTAATCTCAATTCTGCCCGGCCATTTTGCTTCTACTTCTTTGAGTGCGCTGCGCAGCATGTTATCCAAACCATCTAAGCTGATACCCGGTAAAGGACGTACATCGTAGTGCAGCTCACAGCAACCACAGATACGGTTCGCGCTGTCGCCACCGTGAATATGGCCAAGGTTTAGAGTGGGGCTTGGAATTGCGAAACCCGGGTGGTGATACTCTTTGACTAGCTTGTCACGCAGTTGCATTAAAGCGAACAACACTTCATGCATGATCTCGATGGCGTTGACACCTAATGCAGGATCAGAAGAGTGACCTGATTTACCCGTTACTCGCACAGCGTTAGCAACATGGCCTTTATGGCCACGAATCGGCACAAGGCTGGTTGGCTCACCAATAATGCAGTAATCCGGTTTAAACGGTGCATTTTCAGTGAAATGACGCGCACCCAGCATGGTGGTCTCTTCGTCACAGGTTGCCAATACATATAGCGGCTTGGTCTGTTTGCTCCAATCCATCTTCTTTGCCGCTTCATAAACGAAAGCGAAAAAGCCTTTCATATCGGCTGTGCCTAATCCATAGAAGCGATTGTTGTGTTCTGTTAGTGCGTGAGGGTCGAAGTTCCAACGTCCTTCATCGAATGGCACTGTGTCGCTGTGTCCTGCGAGTAGCAAGCCACCTTCGCCCGATCCCATCTTAGCGACCATATTATGCTTGCCGGGTTCGACTTCCACGACTTCAACGCTAAAGCCTACGTCTTTAAACCATTGAGCCATTTTTTCGATCACTTTCTCGTTGCCATGATCCCAGCTTGGATCGGTCGAGCTAATAGAGTCTGTGGAAATTAGGCCTTTGTAGACCTCAAGAAAACTCGGTAATTGCATAATAACTTCACTTCTACTATTGACAGGAAAACCATAAGTCGGTAAAACACATATTAAATCATATTTAATGCATAAGAAATCAAATAAAGCTAAAAATTAAGTATGAATAGTCAAATTTGAAATGTAACTTACCTCAGAAATGGATGTGTTGAGATGTTGAAAACCACGATCATTGGCGCAAGCGGCTACACAGGAGCAGAACTGGCTCTAATGATAAACAGACACCCTGAGCTCACGCTATCAGGTTTATATGTCTCAGCCAATAGTGTAGACGCAGGTAAACCTATTGCGGCACTGCACGGTAAGTTAGCTGGCTTGATTGATATGCCAGTACAACCTTTAACAAATCCGGAAGAAGTGGCTAAACAGTCTGATGTGATTTTCTTAGCAACAGCACACGAGGTCAGTCACGACCTAGCGCCAATCTTTCTAGAGAACGATTGCCAAGTCTTCGACCTATCGGGTGCATTCAGAGTTAAAGGCGAAAACTTCTATCAAGAGTTTTACGGTTTTGAACATCAACACGAACAATGGCTAGACAAAGCGGCTTACGGTTTAGCGGAATGGAACGAACAAGAAATTAAAGAAGCTCAGCTTGTCGCTGTCGCGGGTTGTTACCCAACGGCATCACAACTGGCGATTAAACCTTTGGTTGAGGCCAAGTTACTGGATGAAAACCAATGGCCAGTGATTAACGCGACTAGCGGTGTGACTGGTGCAGGCCGCAAGGCGACGATGGTTAACAGCTTCTGCGAAGTAAGCCTGCAAGCTTATGGCGTCTTCAATCACCGTCATCAACCTGAAATGGCTGCACATTTAGGATGTGATGTGATTTTCACTCCACACCTCGGCAACTTTAAGCGCGGTATTTTAGCGACCATCACCATGAAACTGGCTGAAGGCGTGACAGAACAACAGATACAAGATGCCTTTGAACAAGCTTACCAAGGTAAACCAGCAGTGAGACTACTCGAAGAGACACTGCCAAGAATTCAAGATGTAGAACAGACACCTTTCTGCGACTTAGGTTGGAAGGTTCAAGGTCAACACATCATCGTTGTTTCAGCGATTGATAACTTATTAAAGGGTGCATCTAGCCAAGCGATGCAGTGTTTAAATTTACGTTATGGTTTTGCGCCATTAACTGCGTTAGTGTAAGGAAATCTAGATATGAGCCTTAATAATCAACCATTAATCATAAAGTTAGGTGGCGCAGCGCTATCTTGTGGTGAAACACTTAGCAAGTTATTTGGTGCTATCTCTGCTTACCAACAACAGGCACAACGACCAATCGTGATTGTTCACGGTGGCGGTTACCTTGTTGATGATTTGATGAATAAGTTGAATCTAGAAACCGTTAAGAAAGAAGGGCTACGTGTTACTCCTTATGATCAGATCCCTGTGATCGCTGGTGCACTAGCGGGCACGGCCAACAAACTACTTCAAGGTCAGGCAATTAAAGACGGTATCAATGCCGTTGGTTTAAGCCTAGCAGACGGTGGTTTATGCAAAGTGAGCGAACTGAACCCTGAACTGGGCGCGGTAGGAAAAGCGGAGCCGGGCGACTCAACCGTTCTGCAAGCGATTCTTAATGCGGGCGCACTGCCAATCATTAGCTCAATTGGTCTTACTGAGCAAGGTCAACTGATGAACGTCAATGCCGACCAAGCTGCGGTTGCCGTTGCGGGCGCACTTGATGCTGAACTGGTACTGCTTTCTGATGTAAGTGGTGTGTTGGATGGCAAAGGCCACCTCATTCCAAGTCTTAATCAACAGCAAGCCGATGACCTTATTGCCGGCAAAGTGATTACCGACGGCATGATCGTTAAGGTTCAAGCTGCACTAGAAGCCGCTAACGACCTTGGACGACCAATCGAAGTTGCCACTTGGCGATACCCAGAAAAGCTAACACAACTGTTTTCAGGTAAAAGCATAGGAACACAGTTTTTACCTCAGTAGGTCTCACAACGAGTCACTACTTAAAGAATTTAGACAAATTAAATAAACATATAATTATGAAGTCATTTCCAACGCTGACCGCCATGTGCAGTATGGAAACTAGGAGAAAGAAAATGAGCAAAGTTAACGTAAAGAAAGTTGTAGTAGCCTACTCTGGCGGTCTAGACACATCAGTAATCATTCCATGGTTGAAAGAGAACTATGACTGTGAAGTGGTTGCGTTTGTTGCGGATGTTGGTCAAGGCGACGAAGAGTTGATTGGTATCGAAGAGAAAGCAAAAGCTTCTGGTGCATCTGAGTGTTACATCGCAGACCTTAAAGAAGAGATGGTTGCTGACTACATCTACCCAACGCTGAAAACGGGCGCTTACTACGAAGGTAAATACCTACTAGGTACGTCGATGGCGCGTCCAATCATCGCGAAAGCACAGGTTGAAGTCGCACGTAAAGTAGGTGCAGACGCACTGTGTCATGGTTGTACTGGTAAGGGTAACGACCAAGTTCGTTTTGAAGGCGCATTTGCTGCACTCGCACCAGATCTACATGTAATTGCACCATGGCGTGAATGGGATCTAGTGAGTCGTGAAGAGTGCCTAGATTACCTAGCAGAGCGCAACATCCCTTGTACGGCTTCTCTTACTAAGATTTACTCGCGTGATGCAAACGCATGGCACATCTCAACAGAAGGTGGCGTTCTTGAAAACACATGGAATGCACCTAACGAAGATTGCTGGGCTTGGACTGTAGACCCTGAGCAAGCGCCAAACGAATCTGAAACAGTGACACTTAAAGTTGAAAAAGGCGAAGTGGTTGCGGTTGATGGCGAAACAATGACGCCATACAACGCACTGGTTTACCTAAACGAGAAGGGTGCTAAGCACGGTGTTGGTCGTATCGATATCGTAGAAAACCGTCTTGTTGGCATGAAGTCTCGTGGTTGTTACGAAACTCCGGGTGGCACAATCATGATGGAAGCACTGCGTGCAGTAGAGCAACTGGTTCTTGATAAAGCGGCATTCGAATTCCGTGAAGAGCTAGGTGTTAAGGCTTCTCACCTTGTATACGATGGTCGTTGGTTCACTCCACTATGTAAGTCAATCCTTGCCGCGACAGAAGAGCTAGCACAAGACGTGAATGGCGAAGTGGTTATCAAACTTTACAAAGGCCATGCAACGGTAACTCAGAAGCGTTCTGATAACAGCCTGTACTCAGAAGAGTTTGCAACCTTTGGTGAAGATGAAGTTTACGACCAAAGTCACGCTGAAGGCTTCATCCGCCTTTACTCGCTATCAAGCCGTATCCGTGCTCTGAATAGCCAAAAGTAATCCTAACAATGAGTTAGTGAGCTAGCCTTTGATGAAAGATTGAAGGTTAGTAAACAGACATTATTATGCAAAGCCCATTCACTATTGATTAGTGAGTGGGCTTTTTACTTTCTATTTGCCTAATAAATCAGCTTCGGTTTTTCCTATCGGATGGCATATAATTCGCGCTCCACGCTAAAAATAATCAATGGATTGAACTGTTGGTGAATAAATATGTGAAAATAATGAATTAATACTTTATTTTCATTTTGAATTGCCGTAAGTTTAAACCATCAGAAAAATACTGAATCTTAATCAGAATTATCATTTGCAAAAACAGTGAGCACTGTGCAATTAGGAGATACACAATGGCATTATGGGGCGGTAGATTTACCCAAGCAGCAGACACCCGGTTCAAAGATTTTAACGATTCTCTTCGTTTTGATTACCGATTGGCTGAGCAAGACATTGTGGGCTCAATTGCCTGGTCTAAAGCTCTACTGTCGGTCAACGTATTAACAGAAGAAGAGCAACAGAAGCTTGAGTTAGCGCTGAATGAGCTAAAACTTGAGGTGATGGAAGATCCTGAACAGATTCTACGTTCTGATGCAGAAGATATTCACAGCTGGGTTGAGCAGCAACTTATCGGCAAAGTCGGTGACTTGGGCAAAAAACTTCACACTGGCCGTTCTCGTAACGACCAAGTGGCGACAGACCTGAAACTATGGTGTCGTCAGCAAGGTAACCAACTGCTACTGGCATTGGATCGCCTACAAAGCCAAATGGTGAACGTTGCTTCTCAGCATCAAGAAACCGTGCTTCCTGGCTACACTCACTTACAACGTGCTCAGCCGGTAACTTTTGCTCACTGGTGCTTGGCTTACGTTGAAATGCTTGAGCGTGATTATTCACGTTTGAATGATGCGATTAAGCGTCTAGACACATGTCCGCTGGGTTCTGGTGCCCTTGCTGGAACAGCTTACCCGATGGACCGTGAAGAGTTAGCTCACAACTTAGGTTTCCGTCGTGCAACGCGCAACTCTCTAGATTCAGTTTCTGACCGCGACCATGTGATGGAGCTAATGTCGATTGCTTCTATCTCTATGCTTCACCTTTCGCGTCTTGCAGAAGATATGATTTTCTACAACTCAGGTGAATCAAACTTCATCGAGTTAGCGGATACCGTGACGTCAGGTTCATCTCTGATGCCACAAAAGAAAAACCCAGATGCGCTAGAGCTTATCCGTGGCAAAACTGGCCGTGTTTACGGTTCATTAGCGGCAATGATGATGACAGTAAAAGCTCTGCCTTTGGCGTACAACAAAGACATGCAAGAAGATAAAGAAGGTCTGTTCGACGCTTTAGATACTTGGAATGATTGTATGGAAATGGCAGCACTCTGTTTTGACGGCATTAAAGTGAACGGCGAACGTACACTTGAAGCCGCGAAACAAGGCTACGCGAACTCAACTGAATTGGCTGATTACCTAGTAGCGAAAGGGATTCCTTTCCGTGAAGCTCACCATATTGTTGGTGTGACGGTAGTGGCGGCGATTGCTAAAGGCTGTGCATTAGAAGAATTAACCATCGCAGAGATGAAAGAGTTCTCTGAGGTGATTGAGGAAGATGTGTATGACATCCTGACCATTGAATCGTGTCTTGAAAAACGTAGCGCGCTAGGCGGTGTATCTCCACAGCAAGTGGCTTACGCGGTTGACCAAGCTGAGAAACGTTTATCACAGCGTGATACGTCCATCGTCAAGGTTCGTCCTGCTCGTCTGACCGATATTGAAGCGTTGGAAGGTATGGTCGCTTACTGGGCGAACATGGGTGAAAACCTACCTCGTTCTCGTAATGAACTGGTGCGTGATATTGGCTCGTTTGCGGTCGCAGAGCATCATGGTGAGGTGACAGGTTGTGCATCACTCTATGTGTATGACTCTGGCCTAGCGGAAATCCGTTCACTGGGTGTCGAAGCTGGCTGGCAAGGTCAAGGGCAGGGTACCGCAATTGTGCAGCACTTGGTTGAGAAAGCGCGACAAATGGCCATCAAGAAGGTGTTTGTGCTGACTCGTACTCCAGAGTTCTTTATGAAGCATGATTTCTTACCAACATCGAAATCTCTGCTGCCTGAGAAGGTACTGAAAGATTGTGACCAGTGTCCTCGTCAACATGCGTGTGATGAAGTGGCATTGGAAGTGAACTTGGTAGAGCAGATAATTGCTAAGGTTAATGTTGCATAAGGCATTGATTTTATAGCTCCTAAAAAAAAGATCAAAAATCTGATCTTTTTTGGGAACAAACTAAGAAAAGCCCGGTCTATTAAAGTACCACTGCTTTTTCTTAGAATTTTCTAAGAAAGCCCTAGAATCGATTGGTTCTGGGGCTTTTTTCTATCTGCTGTTCGGGAAATGACAATAGCTCGAAAATTATGATGAATTATCGGATTGTTTAGCCCTGTCTCTAATCACTACTCTTTATCCAATAAAGACTTCCAGCTAACGTTTTTTGCCCTTTAACGGTAGCACCACAAACTTCATGACCCAATGCAACGACAGCAAGCCACTGAACGCGAAAGCGGCCATCATCAACGCGATGGCATTGATGGTTTTTGGGTCTTCTCTGAAAAACAGCCACCATACTCCCCAACTCAAAATCGACAACACCATCAGCTGATTCATGCAACGCTGGCAGCGACCGAGTTTGTTACGGATTTTTTCACTTTTATTGCAATGAATGCATGTCATCTTGGGTTTGATTCGCGTTATGCTTGTTGCCCTGATAATAACACGTCACAAGATATTGGATCACGGTGACACAGAGAGAGAAAGTCGATGATTGAGCGCCAAGAAACCAAGCAACGTATGAGCCGTATTGTTAAACACAACGGTACTATCTACCTATGTGGCCAAGTTTGTGCTGATGCAACTAAAGACATCACTGAACAAACTCAAACCATGTTAGATAAAGTAGAAGCGCTACTTGAGCAAGCAGGCAGCGACAAAGAGCACATGCTGTCAGCAACGATTTACTTGAAAGACATGAAAGACTTCCAAGAAATGAATGCAGTGTGGGATGCATGGGTACCAGAAGGTCACGCTCCAGCTCGCGCATGTGTGACTGGCGACATGGCTCGCGAAGCGCTATTGGTTGAGATCTCTGTGATTGCTGCTGAGAAGTAATTGCTTAAAGCTTTTAGTGACGCAATGGCTTCAAGAGATTCCAGATACCTCGTCCCTCGGTTCTGGAATGACGAGTTTAGTTTTGGTTTAGCTGATGCGTCACTTTGATTTTCTTCAGTTTAGACGCGTTTTGAAAAGCACCGTTATTCTGGTTAGCTTCGCCTAGACGTGTATGAAAATTGCTGTCATTCCCGAGAGCGACGAAGGAGCGTAATCGGGAATCTATAGTTTACTCGTTGCCAAAAACAAAAAGGAAAGCCAATGGCTTTCCTTTTTAGTATCTAACGTTTGTTAACTGCTAATTGACTGGCGCTAGTCTGAGATTAACAGCCCGGGCCACAATCCAGACAGTGTTTCACCATCTCTGGACCTAGGTGCAGTTTCGCATTCAGGTCACGTAGCGCTGTTCGTACACCTTCTTCGATTACTGGGTGGTAGAACGGCATGTCTAGCATTTCAGAAACCGTCATCTTGTTCTGGTGTGCCCAAGCTAACAAGTGAGCCAAGTGTTCAGCGTTTGGTCCCATCATCTCAGCACCAAGGAAGCGGCCTGTACCTTGCTCGCCGTAAACGTGCAGAATACCTTTGTTGCGTAGCATCACTCGTGAACGACCTTGGTTCTCGAAAGACACTTCACCCGTTGCGAAACAGCCACATGTGCCTAAGCGGGTAGTGATCTCTTTGTACGTTTCACCAACCATCGCGATTTGTGGGTCAGAGAATACCGCTGAGATTTTAGAGCGGCGTAGGCCTGCACGAATCTCAGGGAAGCGACCAGCGTTGTCACCTGCAATGCGTGCTTGGTCAGCTGCTTCATGTAGTAGAGGCAGTTGGTTGCTTGCATCACCAGCGATAAATATTGATGGTAGTGATGTTTGTAGCGTGTAGTGGTCTGCGATTGGCACACCACGTTCATCAAGCTCTAGAGAGGTATTCTCTAAGCCAAGCTTGTCAGTGTTAGGGCGACGACCTGTTGCTGCTAGTACGTATTCAACGACGTTAGTTTCTAATTCACCTTGTTTATTGATGAACTGGATTTCGACACGTGGCTCACCCGATTCAGTGGTAATGCGCTTCATGCTTTCGATTTTCACGTCGGCATCGAGATAGAACTCTTCATTGAAAGCTTTATCTGCATAAGCCATGATCTCTGGATCAGTTACTGGGCCAACTTGACCACCCAAACCGAACAGTTTGGTCTTCACACCTAAGCGGTGCAGTGACTGACCAAGCTCAAGACCAATAACACCAGGGCCAAATACCGCAACCGATTCTGGTAAATCATCCCAGCTGAACACGTCGTCGTTAATGATCAGGCGATCGCTAAGCTCATTCCAAACGGCAGGGTATGCAGGGCGAGAACCGGTCGCGATAACAATACGCTTAGCTTTGACAACCGTGTGGTCATCAATTTGTAGTGTGTTGTCATCTAAGAACTTTGCGTAGCCAGAGATCTTGTCTTGCTCTGGGATTTCATCAACACCTTCTAAAACAAAACCAACAAAACGGTCACGTTCAAACTTCACTCGGTCCATCACTTCACGACCGTTAATCACGATATCACCTTGTGGGTGAACGCCAAAAGCCGGAGCTTTCTCGATTTGGTGTACGCTTTCCGCAGCTGCAATAAGCAGTTTAGATGGCATACAACCAACACGAGCACAGGTTGTGCCGTAAGGGCCGCCTTCAATCATCACGACACTGTCAGTGTGTGCTTTTGCAGCGCGGTAAGAACCTAAACCTGCCGTACCGCCCCCGATAACTGCTACATCTACATTGACTTGTTTCATAATAATTTTCTCGCAATGGCTAAATTTGGTTTAAACGAACCCCTCCAACTCTGGTGATTTTTTGAGAGTCAGGATAGTGGGTCAGTTTTGTGATTCTGTTTTATTAGGTTTAGCTTGTGGTTCTGCTTTTTGTTACTAACTATAGGTTAGTAAAAGACAGGCGAGTCACCAGCTATATTCTTTTGCCAATACTCAGATAAGAGTGTTTGGAATAGCTAACCCACAAGAGGGTGGGTTAGCTGATACTTCTAAGCCTATATCGGCGATGAAGCGATTAGCCTAGGAAAGTTTCTAGTTCTTCGCTACCACCGATGTGTTTGCCACCGATGAATACTTGAGGAACAGTAGTGCGACCAGAGATAGCACGTAGGCTTACTGTTGTTGCATCTTTACCTAGAACCACTTCTTCGTAGTTCAGACCTTTGTCGATTAGGTTCTGTTTTGCTTTCATACAGAAAGGACAGCCTGGCTTAGTGAATACTGTGATTGACTCTTGCTCTTTGTGCTCAGGAGCAAGGTAGTTAAGCATAGTATCAGCATCAGAAACCTTGAACGGGTCGCCTGGTACGTCTTCTTCGATGAACATTTTCTCTACCACGCCGTTTTTAACCAGCATGCTGTAACGCCATGAACGTTTGCCGAAGCCGATGTCGTTTTTCTCAACTAGCATACCCATGCCGTCTGTGAAATCACCGTTACCATCTGGGATGAATGTGATGTTTTCCGCTTCTTGGTCTGCTTTCCAAGCGTTCATTACGAATGTATCGTTTACAGAAACACACAGAATGTCATCAACACCGTTTTCTTTGAATACAGAGTGTAGCTCGTTGTAACGAGGTAGGTGGCTTGAAGAACATGTTGGAGTAAACGCACCTGGTAGGCTGAATACGATAACTGTCTTGTCTTTGAAAAGCTCTTCTGTCGTTACGTTAACCCATGCATCGCCTTGGCGAGTTGGGAATGTTACTTGAGGGATTGATTGACCTTCTTTAGATGCAAACATATTGATTTCCTTAAATAGTATTTTTAATTTTGTTCTATTAGAGCTTAACGTTTTTCGTTGCTCTGTTTCGTTTTGTTGAGCCCATTATTAGATAAATTCTTTGATAGCTCTAATCGTTTGATGTTATGGTTTTGATAGGTAAATTCTATCAAGAGCATTTTTCTTTTAAATGTTTCTATGAAACCCCTTGTTCTTATTAAAACCTGAGGTAAGAGACTGATCATGAATATTCGTGACTTTGAATACTTGGTGGCGCTCGCAGAGCATAAACACTTCCGAAAAGCGGCAGAAGCGTGCTTTGTCAGTCAGCCGACACTAAGCGGTCAAATACGCAAACTCGAAGATGAAATTGGACTTCAGTTAACCGAGCGTAGCCCAAGGAAGGTGATATTTACAGAATCAGGGTTACAACTTGTTGAGCAAGCCAAGCGCATTCTCAACGAGGTGAAGACCTTTAAAGATATGGCGAGTGGACACGGCGAAGCAATGACGGGGCCAATGCATATTGGTTTTATTCCAACCGTGGGTCCTTACATCTTGCCTAAGATTGTTCCTCATCTGAAAGAGAGCTTTCCAGATCTTGAGCTTTACCTGCATGAAGCTCAGACCCATCAGTTAGTGAGCCAACTTGAAGATGGCAAGCTTGATTGCTTAGTACTGGCTGCGGTTGATGAAACGGCGGTGTTCAAAGAGATCGATGTGTATGACGAGCCGTTAAGTGTTGCCGTTCCATGTGACCACGAGTGGGCTCAGCAAGACACTGTCGATATGCTGCAGCTAAATGGACAAACCGTACTTGCGCTAGGTGACGGTCACTGTTTGAGAGACCAAGCCTTGGGCTTCTGTTTTGCTGCGGGCGCCAAAGATGATGAGCGCTTTAAGGCAACCAGCTTAGAAACGCTGCGTAACATGGTCGCGGCGGGGGCGGGGATTACCTTGCTTCCTCAGCTATCGGTGCCGAAAGAGAAGCAGAAAGACGGTGTGTGTTACGTACCTGCTGTGAATCCAACACCTTCACGTCGCATTGTTGTTGCCTACCGTCCGGGCTCTCCATTGAAGGGACGTTTCGAGCAATTGGCTGAGACGATTCGAACTCAACTGGAGAAGACGGCTTAGCGCTTGAATTTAGAGCCTAGTCTGGTCAGATATAGATATAAAAAAAGGGTTGATATGAATGCATATCAACCCTTTTGGTTGGTTCATGTTACTAGGTTCTACAAACCTTAGTTAGAACAGTTCTTCTACTGCTTCACCTGATGAGGTTGAGTAGATGTCATCATTGAAACGTTCAGTGATGTACTCGGTTGGCTCTGTGCCTTTCTCGAAGTACTCGAACATTGATGAGCTATCGAACTTGTTGGTCAGTAAGCCAGTTTCACGGTCGATACGAACACGGACGATGTTCTCAGGAATCTCTTTACGCTCAGCAGGAACACCCGCTAACGCCGTACCCATGAAATCAACCCATGCAGGTTCTGCTGTTTTCGCGCCAGCTTCTGCACCCGTAATTTGGTTCTTACCAAGATTTGAGTTCGCTTTGGTTCTGCCTAGGTTGCGGTTGTGGTTATCAAAACCAACCCATACCGTTGCAACCATGCCAGGGCCGTAACCGCTGTACCAAGTATCTTTCGAATCGTTGGTGGTACCCGTTTTTCCGCCAATGTCACGACGCTTCAACGGCTGTGCACGCCAACCTGTACCGTTCCAACCCGTACCTGCGCTCCAATCACCGCCACCCCAGATGTTGCTGTACATCATTTCACGAACAAGGAATGCGTTCTGTTCAGAGATAACTTGAGGTGCGTATTGTACTTTGGCATCCACATCTTGCTCTGCAAACTCATCAGCCATTGGGTCTGAGGTCATTTGCTGTTGGCAATCGTCTTTACAAACCACTTTTGGTGTCGCTTCAAATTCAGTCTCACCAAATGGTGTCTCAATGCGGCTGATGTAGAAAGGTTCAACGTAGTAGCCGCCATTAGCGAATACTGAGTAACCTTGAGCTACTTTCATTGGCGTTAAGCTACCCGCACCCAGAGCAATGGTTTCAGAACGCGGAACTTCATCAATATCAAAGCCAAATCGAGTTAGGTAGTTACGAGTATCATCTAGACCTACTTCGCGCAGTACACGTACCGCCATTACGTTTTTCGATTGAGCTAAGCCAATACGTAAACGAGTCGGGCCAACGTAGGTAGGTGGTGAGTTCTTTGGTCGCCATGCCGTACCTTGGCTCTTATCCCATTGGTTAATCGGTGCATCGTTGATCAGTGAAGCCAGTGTTAAGCCTTTCTCAATCGCTGCTGAATAGATAAATGGTTTGATACCAGAACCAACCTGACGAATAGATTGCGTCGCACGGTTGAACTTGTTGTGAACAAAGTTAAAGCCACCCACCATCGATAATACTGCGCCGTTGTTCGGGTTCATTGCCACAAATGCCGTGTTTGCATTTGGCACTTGGCTTAGACGCCAAACAACAGGTGTTTCCGATTCTGATGTCGCTGACTCTTCTGTAGGCTCTTCAGAGACTTCGTCGCCTGTTACGGCTTCATGGCGAACCCAAACTTGCTCACCAACCGCAAGAATCTCTTTTGCTTGAGAAGGAGCTGGGCCTTGACGGTCATCTGTTAGGAACTTGCGTGCCCAGTTCATGCCTTGCCATTCAATTGTGCCTTCGCCTTGGTTTTTAACCCAAACCTGAGCGCTTTTTGAATCAACAGCAGTTACTACTGCAGGGACTAGATCACCATAGGTTGGTTGAGACTTAAGGTGTTTAACGATTTCGTCGTGGTCCCAAGCCGATTGAGCAGTCTGCCACAATACTTTTTCAGCACCACGGTAGCCGTGACGCTCATCGTAGCCAAGTAGGTTCTTAATTGCGGCTTGGTTCGCTGCTTTTTGCAGTTTCGAATCAACGGTCGTGTAGACCTTCATGCCTGATGTATAAGCGGCTTCGCCATAGCGTTCCACCATCCAAGCACGTGCAACTTCAGCAACATATGGCGCGCTCAGTTCGATCTCTGCACCGTGGTATTTCGAGATAAGCTCTTCGCTACGAGCGTCATCGAACTCTGCTTGAGTGATGTATTTCTCGTCTAACATACGACGCAATACAACGTTACGACGGTTAGTCGCGCGCTCAACAGAGTAAATAGGGTTCATTGTCGAAGGTGCTTTTGGCATACCCGCAAGGGTCGCAATTTCACTCAGCGTGAGATCAGGAAGATCTTTACCGAAGTAAACACGTGCTGCCGCGCCAAAACCATACGAACGGTGACCAAGGAAGATCTTGTTGACGTAAAGCTCCATGATCTCTTCTTTACTAAGAAGTTGCTCAATGTGGATCGCAATGAAGATCTCTTTGATCTTACGCATAATCTTTTTCTCATTAGATAAGAAGAAGTTACGCGCAAGCTGCTGAGTAATGGTACTAGCACCTTGTTTGGCTGAACCCGACATTGCAACGACGAGTGCTGCACGTGTGATACCGATTGGGTCAATACCTGGGTGTTCATAGAAACGGCTATCTTCGGTGGCAATCAGAGCCTCAACTAAGTGGCGAGGAATCTCGTCATAAGTGACTGGATTACGACGCTTTTCACCAAATTGAGAGATCAGCTTACCGTCTTGACTGAAGACTTGCATCGGCGTTTGGAGTTCTACGTCGCGCAAAGTGGCAACATCAGGCAACTCTGGTTTTACGTAAAAATAAAACCCGAAAATTGTACTGACTCCAAGAATCATGCAAATCAATGTAAATATGAATAATCGCTTTATGAACTTCACCGGATAATCCCTGATTAGTTAAGGCTGATAAGCAGCAAACCCTTGTACTCTAGGCTAAAAACTTAGCTTTCGTTTATTAACGCTTATTTAACTAATAATCACAACCCCTAGATAATCAACGAAATGCTTGGCACTTCAGGAGCTAGGTCACATGGGTTCATCATTAATTACAGGTATAGATATAAATCATCACAGCATCAAAGCCGTGGTACTAAAACCCTTGGGGGAGTTGTATGCCCTAGTGGGATACAAAGAGCTGCCGATTTCGGACGACATTTTTACAGCTAACCATACTTTGGAGTATCAGAAAACTGTTAAGAAACTTAAAGAACTTAGGAAAGGACTGCCTTTTGGCTGTCGCAACGTCGCCATTTCGGTACCTGATAACACGGTGATCAGCAAAGTACTGCAAATAGAGAGTGAGTTAGAAGACAGAGAAAAAGAGTTTTCTATCTATCAAACCTTCGCCCATCAATCTCCCTTCCCTATCGAGGAGCTGAGTTTAGATTTTGTAAAGCTGGAAGACAAACGATTTGGTAAAGGTTCGACAAGCAGTTATCAGGTATACGCCACTCGTAAAGAAGTTGTGGATAGCCGAGCGGATGCATTAACCAAGGCTGGCTTCAAACCTGTGGTGGTGGATACACAGGCGCATGGGCTACTTAATATCTGGCAATTGGCCTCGCGCCTGTATCCCGATAAGAAAAACTGGTTGCTGGTGGATGTTGGAATCGACCAAACCTCGCTAGGGGTTATCCCGCAGAATTCGGCGCCTTTCTATAAAGACATCGCCTTTGGCACTCAAGATCTTCGCAGCTCAGATGACCCGAGTGATATCGAGAGCGTGTTCGGTACTATGGAAGAGACACATCAATTCATCGTTAACCTGATTGAGAAGCTCAAGCGTCAATTGCAGCTCTATTCATCGGGAAATGCGCAGCAACCTATCTCAGGGATTTGGTTGATGGGCGAGGGCGCCAGCATCCCTATGGTAACCGAAGAGCTAGAACGCCATTTTCAGTTGAGCTGCGAGTCATTGAATCCTTTGTCTTTATTTGAGAATAAGGTCGCCAAGAGACGCCGACTGCCGATTGACTGGCAACACTTTGGTATCGCGGCGGGTATGGCGATGAGTGGGCTCAAGTGGCAGGGAGAGAAGCATGTTGCATCAAATTAACTTGCTGCCGTGGCGTGATGAGATTCGTGCTCAGCACAAGAAGCGTTTTATCCATCTGGTCATTCTTGGCGTCATCATTGCGCTTATAGGGCAATGGGCGGTTGGTCACTATTTTCACGATCAACAAGCCAAGCAGCAAGCTCGCCTCAATTACCTAAATCAGTACATTGCTGAGCTCGACCGACAAATTCAGTCGTTAAAAGTCGCAGAGCAAGAACACAAAGCCATTCTGACTCGACTTGATGTGGTTGAGTCGCTGCAGCTTGGCCGTAATAAGACCACCGACTTCATGAACTTGATGCCGGAGCTGATTCCAGAGGGGGTCTATGTCGACAAGATAAAGATGAATGGTCAGGAGATTGAAATGTCGGGCATCAGCGACAGCACTGCTCGTCTCGCCACCATGTTGGACAACCTCGAACGTTCAGATTCTTTGAAAGGGGTCGAGATGCACTCTATCGTTCATAACCGCAAGCGCTTCAATAAAGAGTTTCAGACCTTCAAGGTCTCTTTTGTGTTTAGCCCTGTGTCTTTAGAAAACACAACCGCAAGCAGAAAAGATAAGGGGGCGCATCATGGCTAACCTTCAAAATAGGATTAGTAGGCAAAACAGGATGAGCTTGCAAGATCTCGATGTTGATGAGATCACCGAATGGCCATTGCTGCCTCAGCTTCTCGTGATTCTGGTGTTGATAGTGTTAATCCAAGGTGTAGGCACTTGGCTTTATGTGTTGCCACTCGACGATGAACTGCAACAGATGAAGCAACAAGAACAAACCTTAAAGACGACCTTGCGAATAAAGGCCAACAAGGTTGCAGCCTTGCCTAAATTGCAGAGTCAGCTGGATGAACTAACCAGTCGCTACGATTACCTGTTAGAGCAGCTGCCTGTTCAAAAAGAGCTAGCAAGTATGTTGGCGTCTGTGAATGAACTCGGCTTGGATAATTCGCTGACCTTTACTCGAATCGATTGGGGACAAAAACAGAACAAGGAGTTTCTCTATCGATTGCCTCTCAATATAGAGCTGACAGGTGACTATCACGAGATTGGTGACTTCTCTGCTGCCATCGCCAAGCTGCCGCGTATTATTAGCTTTGATGATGTGAATTGGCAGCGAGTCAGTCAAGAAAGTAGCACGCTGCACTTTAGGGTTCGAGCTTATACCTACCAGTTTAAATCGGAGGTTAATGATGAAACCCAATAGCGCGTTTTACTCAATCGTATTGATGCTTGCGTTGTCAGGCTGCAAAGCTAATCAAGACTCACTGCAAGATTTTGTGGCGCAGGTTGAAGCCAAGGCGAGAAAAGATGTCGAGCAACTTGTCCCAGCAACTGAATTCACGGCGGCGACTTATCAGCGCCGATCTTTGCGTCCTCCCTTTGAACTGCCTAAAGAAGCCATTGTGCAAAACCAACCCTTGGTTAAGAAAGACTGTTGGCAACCCAGCGCCCGTTCTCGTAATGGCAAGTTAGAGAAGTACCCGCTGAGTAAGCTTCGTTTAAGAGGCGTGATGGGCAGTGGCTCAAGCGTGTTTGGCTTAGTGCAAACACCCAAAGGCAACGTGGTAAACGTCAAGAAAGGCCAGTTTATCGGCTTAAACAATGGCCGAGTTACTAAGGTGACGAGCCAATACGTTCAGATTAATGAAACTCTTCCAGATGGCTTAGGTTGTTGGCATAAGCGCAACGTTAGGCTGGCTCTGAAGTAAACCAATGTCACATGATGTGGATATGAGATGTAAATATGATTAAAGGAATAAGTGGATTAGTGAGCAAGGCTCTACAAGGTTTTGCTGTGTCTGTGATGTTGGTTGTTAGCGTGCTCAGCCATGCCGAGAGCTTACCGAACAAATTGGAGAATATTGATTTTAGGGTCAATAAGGATAAAGACGCCGTCATCATTATTGAGCTGGCGACCAGCACAGCAGTGGTGGATGTTCAACGAGCTCAGGAAGGGTTAAGTATCGAGCTAATCAATACTCAAGTTGATGATGACAAGCTCTACCTGCTGGATGTGAAGGATTTCGCTACCTTGGTTGAAGGCATTGAAGTCTATAAAGAGACACCAAGCACTCGGCTTCTAGCGACGATTAGCAATGACTATCAGTATGAATACAACCTAAAGGGGCGCTTTATTGAGGTGGTGATCAGCAAACCGGTGCTCGATGAAGCGACCAAAGAAAAAAGCGTTCTAGAGAAAGAGGGCAAGCTGATATCGATTAACTTCCAGGATATCCCGGTACGAAATGTCATGCAACTGATTGCCGATTACAACGACTTCAATCTCGTGGTGTCTGATTCGGTAGCCGGAAACCTGACGTTACGCTTAGATGGCGTACCTTGGCAGCAAGTTCTCGACATTATCTTGCAAGTTAAAGGCTTGGATAAGCGTGTTGATGGCAATGTTATCTTGGTCGCGCCGAAAGCGGAGCTCGACCTTCGAGAGCAACAAGCGTTAGAGAAATCGCGCTTAGAAGAGGAGTTAGGGGAGCTTAAATCGGAAATCATCAAGATTAACTTTGCTAAAGCCACCGACATCGCTGACATGATTGGAGGTGAAGGTGCGGTCAGCATGTTGTCCGATCGTGGTTCGATTACCATTGATGAGCGCACCAACTCACTGCTCATTCGTGAATTGGAAGAAAACATTGCCGTGATCCGAGGCATCATTGAATCGTTAGACATTCCCGTGAAGCAGGTACAGATAGAGGCACGTATTGTCACGGTTACTGAGGGTAATCTTGATGAGCTTGGCGTGCGCTGGGGCGTTTCCTCAACCAACGGAAGCTTCACCGTTGGTGGCTCAATCGAAGGTAACCACCCATCAGCGATTACGCCGTATGACGACGATAGCGGCAGCAGCGTGATTGATGACTATCTCAACGTCAATTTAGGGGCAACATCGCCGAACGCCTCGAGTATTGCGTTTCAGGTGGCCAAACTGGGTTCAGATACCTTACTCGATCTTGAACTGTCGGCACTGCAACAAGAGTCAAAAGCTGAAATCATTTCTAGTCCACGCTTAATCACCACCAATAAAAAGCCGGCTTATATTGAGCAAGGTACTGAAATTCCTTACTTAGAGTCATCTTCAAGTGGCGCTACGTCGGTTGCATTTAAGAAAGCCGTGTTGAGTCTTAAGGTGACACCGCAGATCACGCCCGATAATCGTTTGGTATTGGATTTGAGCGTGACTCAAGATAGGCCAGGGCAAGTGGTAAAAACTGGAACCGGTGAAGCGGTCGCCATTGATACGCAAAGAATAGGTACGCAAGTGCTTGTTAATAATGGTGAAACTGTCGTGCTTGGCGGGATATTTCAGCACAGCGTGAGCAGTACAGTGGATAAAGTTCCTCTGTTGGGGGACCTGCCAGTTTTAGGCGCATTGTTCCGTCGCAGCTATGAAAATGTGGGTAAAAGTGAACTACTTATTTTTGTCACACCCAAAGTTGTGATTCAGTAATGAACAATTAGATTAAAAATAAAGTTGCATTAGTGGCACCTAACCTTGATAATTTCGGGTCTTATCACGAATTATCTGTGAGGAATCGGTGCCACGGGCCTTTTAATTTCAGTACTTGTACTGACCTACCTTGTGGCGATGTCATTGAATTAACGTTGTAAATTACTGCTAAAAACATGGCTGAGAAACGCAATATTTTTCTTGTTGGCCCAATGGGCGCCGGCAAAAGTACAATTGGTAGACACCTAGCTTCCCAACTTCATATGGAGTTTCTAGACTCTGACACTGTGATCGAAGAGCGCACTGGCGCAGACATCGCATGGGTTTTTGATGTTGAGGGCGAAGAAGGTTTCCGTAAGCGCGAAGAATCTGTAATCAATGATCTGACAGAAGAACAAGGTATTGTTCTTGCGACAGGTGGTGGTTCAGTGTTGAGCAAAGAAAACCGTAACCGTCTATCTGCACGAGGCATTGTTGTATACCTAGAGACAACAATTGAAAAGCAACTTGCTCGCACTAACCGCGACAAGAAACGCCCTCTACTTCAAACAGACAACCCGCGTGATGTGCTAGAAGATCTAGCTGTATCTCGCAACGCACTATACGAAGAAGTGGCGGACTACACAGTTCGTACTGACGACCAAAGTGCAAAAGTGGTAGCCAACCAGATCGTAAAAATGCTAGAAGAACGTTAAGTTCATTTTTTCGGAGAGCAAACCCATGGAACGGATTACGGTCAATCTAGCTGAGCGTAGCTACCCTATCTCTATTGGCGCCGGGTTATTTGAAGACCCGGCGTACCTTTCTTTTTTATCAGGTAAGCAGAAAGTTGTTGTTATCAGTAATGTGACAGTAGCGCCTCTTTATGCTGATAAAATTTTATCGCTATTGGATCAAGTCGGCTGTCAGACATCTCTTCTCGAGCTGCCAGACGGTGAACAGTACAAAACCCTTGAAACGTTCAATTCAGTGATGAGCTACATGCTTGAAGGAAATTACAGCCGCGATGTGGTGGTGATTGCTTTAGGAGGTGGTGTTATCGGTGACTTGGTCGGTTTTGCTGCCTCTTGTTACCAGCGCGGTATTGATTTCATTCAAATCCCGACGACCCTTCTTTCTCAAGTGGACTCTTCTGTTGGTGGTAAAACCGCAGTAAACCATCCTCTTGGTAAGAATATGATCGGCGCTTTTTACCAACCGAAATCTGTGATCATCGATACCAACTGTTTATCAACGCTTCCAGAGCGTGAGTTTGCTGCGGGCATTGCTGAGGTGATCAAATACGGCATCATTTACGATGAAGCCTTCTTTGATTGGTTGGAGCAGAATCTAGAGAAACTTTATCAACTTGATGAAGAAGCACTGATTACCGCGATTGCTCGTTGTTGTGCAATTAAGGCTGAAGTGGTGGCTCTAGATGAAAAAGAGTCAGGAATCAGAGCGTTATTGAACCTAGGTCATACATTTGGTCATGCGATTGAAGCAGAACTAGGCTATGGTAATTGGCTACATGGTGAAGCTGTGTCGTCAGGCACTGTAATGGCAGCTAAAACAGCTCAATTACAGGGACTGATCTCTCAGCAGCAACTTGAGCGAATTATTTCTATACTCAAGAATGCGAAACTACCAATCCATACGCCAGAAAGCATGTCTTTTGAAGACTTTATGAAGCACATGATGCGCGATAAAAAAGTGCTGTCTGGTCAGTTGCGTTTGGTATTACCAACAAGTATTGGTACTGCTGAAGTGGTTGCTGATGTGCCTCAAGACATCATTAAACAAGCGATCGATTTCTGCCGTACTCTTTAAATTTGGTTGTGAGGTTGCCTAGCTAAACTCTAGGCAACTGAAGCGTTTTACTGATCGATCTTATCAGTAGGGATCCCCAATGAGTTTGGCTCATGAATTAAGAGTATTAGAGTTAGAATCTCAAGTTGAGCTGCTAGAGCGCTTACAGCTTTTGACTAACTTTGGTTCAAACCTTGTGACGGTGGCGGGCAAAGCTGGCTCTGGCCGATCTTGGTTGGCTCAGCGTTATCTTGAAGCATGGTCGACAGAAAAAAATCAGTGTTTACTGCTTTGTCATCCAAGCCAAGACGATCAACAACGCCGTGCGCTCATTCTTAGCCAAATTGTTTCTGATCCCCTGTTTAATCAACATGATTCTTTATCGGATAGCCTAACAAGGTTACTGGATGGAGAACCGTGTAATGTGGTTATCGTCGTTGATGATGCCCAACGACTTTCTGAGCTATTGGTATCCGAATTATGGATGTTGGTACTGGAAGCTCAATCAAACCCTCAATGGACGATCAATATCGTTCTCTTCTCGGAACCTGGCCACTTAGATACGTTATTAACGCGTTTGAGCTACGGTCAACAACACAAACCTATCGATCTTGAGATCGATGACCTTTCGCAACCAGAAGCTGAACATTTCTTTGAATCACTGGTGATTCGATATGTTGATGATGAGTCTGAAACTTGCGTGCGACGTGCGTTTAATAAAGCGCAACCTCTGCCCGGTGAGTTAATGGCTTTAGGAGAATTGAAAGTGGAAAAAAGGATTATTATTCGCTCAATTATTGGCTCACCCATCAATATCGCGATTGTGGTGGCCTTGCTGTTGATTTTAATTGGTGGTGGTTATTGGTGGATGTTCAGTCAACCAACCCCTGACGATAAAGCGCAATCTCTTATCGCTCCGATTGAACAGACAGCTATCCCAACTTTTGAAGTGGAAAGTGGTACCGAGCAAGCTGGAATCGACGGAATGGACGATTCTGAAGCCGAAGCTGACATGAGTTATCAAGGTGCTGATGACGACAGCTCATCTTTGCCACCGACTGTCGTTGAAGATACCGCGAGTGTTGGAGAAGTCGAACAAGATCAGCAGCGTGTCGTAATCACCTCTGATGTGGTTGATGCCTTGCTTGATGATAAACCTGAAAGTGCCGATACCAGTGCGATTGATGCTGCTGTTGAAGAAAACACAGGTGCCGCGGTGAGTTCGCAATCAGATGCAGACAAAGTGGAGTCACAGCCTTCAGCCGATGAAGCAACAGACCTAACACAGTCCACGCCACCGACTAAGAAAATTACATTCTCATTTTCTCGCGAAGAGTTACAAGCTATCTCTCCGCGAGCTTATACTTTGCAGTTGAGTGCGATGACCTCATTGGACGACGTACAGTCTTTCATTGAAGAGTATGACCTTGAGAACAAGGTTCGTATTTACCCAACACTTCGCAACGACACCAAGTGGTTTATTATCACTTATCAAGATTACCCAACGATTCAAGTGGCGAGAGACGCGGTAAGTGCGTTATCAAAACCCCTTCAACAGTTGGAACCTTGGGCAAAATCGATGAATCAAGTGCATCGAGAGATAGAACGTGCGAAATAACCCTGAGCTTAGCCTCAAAATATGTTACATTCCGCAGCCTTATTTTTGAGTTGATAGATAGAGCAGTAAATGAAAAAGCAGCGTGCCTTTCTAAAATGGGCTGGTGGTAAATATGGCCTAGTTGAAGACATCCAACGTCACCTGCCACCTGCTCGTAAATTGGTAGAACCGTTTGTCGGTGCCGGCTCAGTATTTCTGAATACTGACTTTGAACAGTACCTGCTTGCAGATATCAATCCCGATCTTATCAACCTGTACAACCTGCTTAAAACCGATCCTGAAACTTATATCACGGAAGCGAAGCGCTGGTTCTGTCCTGAGAACAACCGTAAAGAAGCCTTCTTAGATATTCGCGCTGAGTTCAATGGTACAGATAACGTCATGTATCGTTCATTGGCTTTCTTGTATATGAACCGATTTGGCTTCAATGGCCTATGTCGTTACAACAAGAAGGGCGGTTTTAACGTTCCATTTGGTTCTTATAAAAAACCTTACTTCCCAGAAGCTGAGCTGGAATTTTTTGCCGAGAAAGCGAAAAAAGCCACCTTCGTCTGTGAGGGATACCATGAAACCTTTAGCCGCGCGCGCAAAGGCTGTGTGGTTTACTGCGATCCTCCATACGCACCACTGTCGAACACGGCAAACTTTACCTCTTACGCAGGTAATGGCTTTAGCTTAGATGACCAAGCTGCACTGGCGGATGTTGCTGAAAAAGCAGCGATGGAACGAGGCATCCCTGTTTTGATCTCAAACCATGACACCACCTTAACGCGCCGTTTATACCATGGTGCAGAACTGAACGTGGTCAAGGTTAAGCGCACCATTAGCCGTAATGGCGCAGGGCGCAATAAAGTCGATGAGTTACTGGCACTTTTTCATAAAGAGAAAAACCAGCAACACGCTTCAGAAGAATTGTAGCGGCCAACATAACCCTCGAACTCATTAAATTGAGTGACCAACGGGTACTTTCATAAACTAATCTTTCGAACTGCTAGGATCTGCTTAGTTGCTTAGGTAGAATTGCACACCAAATAGTCTTGGAATTGAGTCTTGTATTTGTATATGAGATGTCACAAGGCGGTGATATTCGCAATTTACTCACTCTTAAGAGGTTTGGTATGAAAGATTTTCTAATCGCTCCATCGATTTTGTCTGCAGATTTTGCTCGTCTTGGTGAAGACGTAGAAAAAGTACTCGCAGCTGGTGCTGATGTTGTGCACTTCGATGTGATGGACAACCACTACGTACCTAACCTGACTTTTGGCGCGCCTATCTGTAAAGCGCTGCGCGACTACGGTATTACGGCTCCTATCGATGTTCACCTTATGGTTAAGCCAGTAGACAGCATCGTGCCTGAGTTTGCTAAAGCCGGCGCATCAATGATTACCTTCCACGTTGAAGCTTCAGAGCACATCGATCGCACTCTACAGCTAATCAAAGAGCACGGCTGTAAAGCGGGTGTGGTTCTTAACCCTGCAACGCCGCTTTCTTGCTTAGATTACATCCTAGACAAAGTAGACATGATTCTACTGATGTCTGTGAACCCAGGCTTCGGCGGTCAATCTTTCATTCCGCACACGCTAGATAAACTACGTGCTGTTCGTAAGCTGATTGATGAGTCAGGCCGTGACATTCGCCTTGAGATTGATGGCGGCGTGAAGGTTGATAACATCCGTGAAATCGCAGAAGCGGGCGCAGATATGTTCGTTGCGGGTTCAGCTATCTTCAATCAACCAGATTACAAAGAAGTGATTGATGAGATGCGTGCAGAGCTTGCAAAAGTAAACGCATAATCGTAAAACTACAGATAGATTGAATATTAAGGGGCTAATTTGCCCCTTTTTTACGTCTTATAGCTCAACTCATAAGACGAACATAATAAATAGGAAAGTAAGATGTCATTAAGCTCAATAAAACTGATCGCCTTTGATTTGGATGGAACCTTGTTAGACAGCGTGCCTGATTTGGCCGTTGCTGCTGACCAAGCTTGTCAGGAGTTGGGCTTCCCTTCAGTGAGCGAAGAACAAGTTCGCGACTACGTAGGTAATGGTGCTGATGTTCTTATCGGACGTTCACTCAGCCGTAACTTGACGGTTGACCCAAGCCTAGAGCCAGAGCTACTGAAAAAAGCACGCATCCTGTTTGATGATTTCTATGAGCAGGGCGGTCACAAGCTAAGTCACCTTTACCCATCGGTTAAAGAGACGCTGGCTGAGCTGGATAAAGCCGGCTTCACTATGGCGCTGGTTACCAACAAGCCATCGAAGTTTGTACCAGACGTACTGGCGCAACACGGTATTGATAAGTACTTTGTTGATGTGTTGGGTGGCGACTCTTTCCCAGAGAAAAAACCGAACCCAGTCGCTCTGAACTGGTTGCTAGAAAAGCACAATGTAAAAGCGGAAGAGATGTTGATGGTTGGCGATTCAAGCAACGACATTAAAGCGGCTAAGAATGCAGGTTGTCACTCGTTTGGTCTGACTTACGGTTATAACCACGGCGAGCCGATTTCAGCATCAAACCCTGACTATGTCGCGGATAACGTCGCGCAATTACTAGATGTCGTTCTAGTTTCAGCATAAAACGGACAAAAGTTAGCTAACCTACTAGCAAAATACTTATCAATGAGTACACTGGATGAGCCGTACAGAAGAGCTGTGCGGCTTTTCTATATTTAAGTTAAGAAGCTAAGCGTTCAATAAACTTAGCGAATAAGCAAAGGAATTAAAACCATGAGCAAGCCCATCGTATTGAGTGGTGTTCAACCATCTGGTGAACTAAGTATCGGTAACTACTTGGGTGCTCTACGTCAATGGCAACAGATGCAAGATGATTACGATTGCCAATACTGTGTTGTAGACCTTCACGCAATTACGGTTCGCCAAGATCCGAAAGCACTGCATGAAGCGACTCTAGACGCACTAGCAATCTGTCTTGCTGTCGGTGTTGATCCAAAGAAGAGCACGCTATTTGTTCAGTCACACGTACCAGAGCATGCTCAACTTGGTTGGCTTCTTAACTGTTACACACAAATGGGTGAACTGAGCCGTATGACTCAGTTTAAAGATAAGTCTGCACGTCACTCAAACGACGTAAACGTAGGCCTATACGACTACCCAGTGTTGATGGCTGCAGACATCCTGCTTTACGGTGCTCACCAAGTACCTGTAGGTAGCGACCAGAAACAACACCTAGAGCTAGCGCGTGATATCGCAACTCGCTTCAATAACATCTACGGTCCTGAAACGCCAATCTTCCAAGTACCAGAACCTTACATTCCAATAGTGAATGCACGTGTAATGAGCCTGCAAGACGCGACGAAGAAGATGTCTAAGTCGGACGACAACCGTAAGAACGTGATTACTTTGCTAGAAGAGCCTAAGTCGATCATCAAGAAGATCAACAAAGCGCAAACCGATGCAGAAACACCACCACGCATTGCTCACGATTGGGAAAACAAAGCGGGTATCTCTAACCTAATGGGTCTGTACTCTGCAGCGACGGGTAAAACGTTCGAAGAGATCGAAGCGCAGTACCAAGGCGTTGAAATGTACGGTCCGTTCAAGAAAGACGTAGGCGCAGCATTGGTTGAGATGCTTGAGCCGATTCAAGCTGAATATCACCGTATCCGTGCTGACCGTGCCTACATGGACGCAGTAATGAAAGCCGGTGCTGAAAAAGCCTCTGAACGTGCTGCAGTGACACTGAAAAAAGCATACGAAGCAGTAGGTTTTGTTACTCGCCCATAGGGTGAACTAACACAACTCGCTTGAGAATTTGAGCCCAAAGTAGCTGTTGTTTACTTTGGGCTTTTTCATGCCCATTCCATTTGCCTTCCTCGAAACCCCCTTGTTTGAATTGATAATTTACCCAGTATTTAGCTAGCATATCCATCGCTGTAATGCTGTGCAGATGATCTTATTTGGTACCCTCAAGCTTTATAAAATTACACTCGTTTCTATATATGTTGGAAATATATAACGTGCCAAACAATTGATGATTCCAAAGTGATAAGTTCCTCATTTTCTTGCCAACTGACTTATTCCTTTCATAAATAAACCTGATAGTTACCACAAAATACATGACTGCCCATAGATGGCAGTGACTATAACTCGATGAACTCAGGTGAAACGGATGGCTCTTTTACACAAACCTTCATTGCTAGCAGTGGCAATTGGTAGCTTGTTAACTACAAGCGCACACGCTGATTTGTTTATTTCACAATATGTGGAAGGCGGCAGCTATAACAAAGCGGTTGAGATTGCCAATAGTGGCGATAGCAGCATTAGTTTAGATGGTTACTCATTGGCGAAATCTGCCAATGGCAACGGATCATGGGGTGCCACTTTACCTTTAGATGGACACGTTTTAGCACCCGGTGAAGTACTCGTGGTCGCACATTCTAGTGCGAGTGATGAGATTAAAGCTCAAGCTGACATCATTAATGCCTCTATCGCCAATCATAATGGTGACGACCCGCTGGCTATCTTGAATTCAGACGGCTCGGTACATGATGTTGTTGGTTTGATGGGCGATGTGGACTGGGGCAAAGATGTTACTTTGGTTCGTGCGACACAAACACCTTCTGCGACGTTTGATGCTTCACAATGGGTATCGCTACCAAAAGACAGCATTGAAGGCCTAGGTTTACTAGACAGCGTTGAACTGCCAGAAGCCTTCGCTTGTACACAAGATGGCTCTGACCCAGTATTCACCACCATTCAAGAAATCCAAGGTGAGGGCGCTACATCGCCATTCATCGATGGCTACCCATACATCACCGACGATGAATATTTCGTAAAAGGTGTGGTAAGTGCGGTAACAACAGGCCTAACTAAAGGCTTCTACCTGCAAGCACTTGAGGATGATTTCAACTCAAGCACTTCTGAGGGTCTATTTATTCATACCAACCAGTCGAGCTCAGAGCTAGTAGCCGGTGATGTAGTGTGTGTGAAAGGCAAGGTTCAAGAATACTACAGCCACACTCAGCTGAAAGTAGAAAACAACCAATGGCTAAAACAGGGCGAGCAGCAGGCACCTGAAGCTACGGCGATTGAAGTGCTAGACAGTGACGAGAACTTCGCTGCAACGCTTGAACGCTACGAAGGCATGTTGGTGAAAACAACCGAAGCGCTTGATATGCGTGTGACGCGTACCTTTGGTTATGACTACGCAGGTCGTCGTAACAACATGGTACTGGCGCATGAGCGTATTAACATGCAGCCGAACCAGCTTTCCGCCGCGGGATCTGACGAAGCGAAGCAGCAAACTGAAGACAACGCAGACCGCCGTCTTTTCGTTGAAACCGATCAAAAAGCGGCTGATGGACAAGTCCCTTTCTACCCAGATTTTGGCCGCACTGATATCGACCAAGATGGTTCAACAGAAGATTACATCCGCATTGATGACACCATTGTTGGCCTAGAAGGCGTGCTGACTTACAGCTACGGTGAGTACCGTTTAATTGCGACTAACCAGATCTCGGCTGAAAACTATGTGCGCAACGATCCGCGTACCGACAAACCAGACATGGATGAAGGCGACCTACGTATTGCGACCTTCAACGTATTGAACTACTTCAACTCTCCATTTGGTGGCGACGCGAATCAGCACGGCAATAACCGTGGCGCGAACACCATCACTGAGTTTGAGATGCAGCAAGAGAAGATTGTGAACGCGATTCTTCGCTTAGATGCAGACATCATTGGCTTGATGGAAATTGAGAACAATGGCTTTGGTGAAGGCTCTGCCATTCAACAGCTTGTGAATCAGTTGAATGATCGCATTGAGCGTAAGAAAGACCGTTATACCTTTGTGGCTGTCGACTCGAACGAAGACGGCGTAACCGACGAGATGGACTCTATTGGTACTGACGTTATCACAACGGGTGTTATCTACCGTAAGAAGGTGGTTAAGCTTAAAGACAGCCGTGTTATCGCGATGCCAAGCCAACAAGCACCAGAGGTGTTAGACGATTCAGGCAAGGTGATTGAAGACGGTAAGAACTACCAACGTGACTCATTGGCGCCAACCTTTAAAGTTAAAGGCACCAAAGAGAAACTCACCGTAGCGATCAACCACTTTAAATCGAAAGGCTCTAAGTGTTGGGAAGATGCTGCTCCGATTGAGCAGGGCGGCCAAGGCGGCGTTGATGCCGATAAGCAAGGTTCATGTGAGAACTTCCGTGTTGCTGCGGCGGTTGCATTAGGTGAAGCGCTCGATGGCATCAAAGGTCACAAAGTGATCCTGGGTGATATGAACTCGTACGGCATGGAAGATCCAATGCTGGTGCTAACCGATTACTCGGAAGAGAAATACGGCAAGCAGATCAAAGCAGCTCGTAATACCTTCATTGATGGTGTTGAGCAGTTTGGTGATAGCGGTGCGGTGATTACGAAGAACTACGGTTATATCAATGCTGTGGCTCAAAAGCACCCAGACAGCTGGAGCTACTCATACAATGATGAAGTTGGCGCTCTAGACCACCTGCTGATCAGCGAAAGCCTGAAAGATAGGGTTGTCGATGCTACCGATTGGCACATCAATGGTGGTGAGTCGACGTTGTTTGACTACAACGAAGAGTACAAAGGTGACCTACCTAAGTACCAAGATCACTTCCGTTCATCGGATCATGATCCTGCCGTTCTTGAGTTAAGAGTCGGCGGTTCATTCGGCTTGGGTGCATTGATGTCATTGTTTGGCCTGGCAATGTGGCGTCGTCGCAAGTAGCGACATCGTTAACTGCGCAAGCCAGCTGATACAGGTAACTGAAAGTTATCTGTAAACAATTAAGGTCAACTTAGGTTGGCCTTAATTATTGGCGAAATGCAGTTTCCACTTGCCTTTCGCCATGGGTATTGCACAATACCGCCCCTATATCTCTCAATCATTTAGTATTTAGCAAACGATTTCGACCCATGTTACTTATCATCGATAACTACGACTCTTTTACCTATAACTTGTATCAGTATTTCTGTGAGTTAGGGATCACTGTGAAAGTTGTTCGCAACGATGAGATTGATATTGCGGGTATAGAATCGCTGAACCCTAGCCATCTTGTTATCTCTCCGGGTCCTTGTACGCCGAATGATGCGGGAATCTCTCTGCAAGTCATTGAGCACTTCGTGGGTAAGTTGCCGATCTTAGGTGTGTGTCTTGGTCATCAAGCCATTGCTCAAGTCTTTGGTGGTGAAGTGGTGAGAGCCAGACAAGTGATGCATGGTAAAACCTCTCCGATCCGTCATAACGGTAAGAGCGTTTTTCAAGGTCTCAATAATCCTCTGACTGTGACTCGTTACCACTCTTTAGTGGTGAAAAATGGTACGCTCCCTGACTGCTTTGAACTCACTTCTTGGACAGAATTTGAAGATGGCAGTATGGATGAGATCATGGGTTATCAACACAAAACCTTGCCGATTGATGCCGTCCAATTTCACCCTGAATCGATTAAAACAGAGCAAGGACACCAGCTTCTTGCTAACTTCTTAGCGCGTTGAGTGTTTAAATTTGGCTTTTCATTCGTTCAAATAAGCCAGTTAAACGTATTACCTCGTTCGTTAAGCGTTTTAATTCGGGCGCGCCGCGTCTTCATCCCTCTGACGCCGATCACTTTTTATAACATTTCTCCCTCTTCAGGCTAAGTTTTTAGTCTATGCAATATTATTCGCCTTATTTCCTCTCGAACCCCTTATACCGCTGTACCAGTAAGGCTTTACTGTTGATGGATAGACGTTTAGTTAAAAAAAGCTTCATAAAACAGATTGTTTGATGCATAAATAGTCATAGGTAGTGACGTTTAGCTGGTTGTTAGGGATGGCTAAAGAATAATCTACTATTGAAAAGGTTAATTAAATGTAAATATAATGCTGCAGCGGGATTATGGCGGGACAAAATATCTTTATCTCACTTATGAACCATTACGCTTATTTGCGAAGCTTGCGGTATCGAGAAGGAATGTACGATGACAGTGGAAAATAATGTAGAACGTAGTCTTTTTAATGAGGTGATGGTGCCTTGTTATAACCCAATGGAAATGATCCCGGTAAAAGGGGAAGGCGCACGCGTTTGGGACCAACAAGGCCGAGAGTATATCGACTTTGCTGGCGGTATCGCTGTGAGCTGCTTGGGTCACTGTCACCCAGCAATGGTGAATGCCGTTACTGAGCAAGCAAACAAGATTTGGCATCTGAGTAACGTGATGACCAACGAACCTGCACTGCGTCTAGCGAAGAAGCTAACCGACGTATGTTTTGCAGAAAAAGTATTTTTTGCCAACTCTGGCGCAGAAGCGAATGAAGCAGCATTGAAGTTGGCTCGTCGTTGGGCGGCAGATGTTCATAGCCCTGAGAAATCTGAAATCATTGCATTCAAACAAGGTTTCCATGGTCGTACTTTCTTTACTGTAACTGTAGGTGGTCAAGAAGCTTATTCTGACGGCTTCGGTCCTAAACCGGGCGATGTAACTCACCTGCCTTACAATGATATTGCCGCGCTAGAAGCGCACATCTCTGATCGCACATGTGCAATCATGATGGAACCTCTGCAAGGTGAGGGTGGCATCATCTCTCCAACCTCTGAGTTTGTGAACACGGTTCGTGAGCTGTGTGACAAGCACAATGCGCTGCTTATTTTTGATGAAGTGCAAACAGGTAATGGCCGTACGGGCAATTTTTATGCGTATCAAGGCCTAGGTGTGACACCTGATATCTTAAGTACAGCAAAATCACTCGGTGGTGGTTTCCCTATCGGCGCGATGCTAACAACGACTGAACTCGCGACACACCTAAAAGTCGGTACGCACGGTTCAACATACGGCGGTAACCCACTAGCGTGTGCCGTTGCTGAAGCGGTTGTTGACGTCGTTAGCCAACCAGAAACCTTAGCTGGCGTAAAAGAGCGTGAAGCGCTGTTTCGTGACGGCTTAGCTAAGATTAATGACAAATATCAAATATTCAGTGAAGTTCGTGGTAAAGGCCTATTGTTAGGCGCTGCACTAAATGACGAGTGGCAAGGACGTGCACGTGACGTATTAGTAGCGGCAGGCGAACAAGGCTTGATGGTACTGGTTGCGGGTGCAAACGTGGTTCGTTTTACGCCATCACTGGTTATTACTACACAAGAAATTGAAGAAGGCTTATCAAAACTAGACAAAGCAATCGCTACGCTAGTTTAGCCTAAGCGGCGTCATAGGAATGATCGCCATTAGAGCGATCCCATGACGTTTTGCTAAAGGCCCAAGCTTCTGGTTTTGGGCCTATTTTGCATCTGGAGGGAATATTGATGCTAGTTGTTCGCCCAATAAAACTATCTGATTACGATGCGCTGCATACCTGCGCTGTTGAGTCAGGACATGGATTCACATCTCTTCCGGTTAACGAAGAACTGTTAACCAATCGTATTACTCACTCTGAATACAGCTTCGCGAAACAAGGCGTGACCGAACCCGGTGATGAAGGCTATCTAATGGTGGGTTTCGACGCTGAAACTGGCGAAGTTGCTGGTACAACGGGTATCGAAGCTTCCATTGGCTGGGATGTGCCTTTTTACTCGTACCACATCAGTAAAGTGGTTCACTCTTCACAGCGCCTTAAAGTGAATAACGTGGTTAAGCTGTTGACGTTTGGTAATAACTACACAGGCTGCAGCGAAATTTGTACGCTGTTCTTACGTCCTGATTACCGCAAAGGCTTAAACGGTCGACTGATGTCTAAGTGTCGTTTCCTACTGATGGCTGAGCACCCAGAGCGTTTCTCAAAAACGATCTTTGCTGAGATGCGTGGTGTATCAGATGCGGAAGGCAATTCTCCTTTCTGGCAATGGCTGCAAGAACATTTCTTCTCGATTGACTTCACGCTTGCCGATTACCTAACCGGTATTGGTAAGAAAGGCTTTATTGCTGACCTAATGCCTAAGCTACCTATCTACGTGAACCTACTGAGCAAAGAAGCTCAAGCGGTGATCGGAGAGGTACATGACAATACGCGCCCTGCACTTAAGTTGCTGGAACGTGAAGGTTTCACCAACCGTGGTTATGTCGACATCTTTGATGCAGGCCCAACGGTTGAGTGTGATCTAAGAAACATCGAATCTGTGCGTCACTCAATTCGAGCACAGGTTCAAATTGCAGAGCACTCTAGCTCTAAAGACTTCCTAATTGGTAATACCTCGTTTGAGAACTTCCGCGCAGTAGCCGCGAAAGGTGCGTATGACCAAGCAAGCGACACAGTGATTTTATCATCTGAAGTAGCAAGCGCTCTTGAAGTAAAAGAAGGCGAATTCGTTCGCATGTTGGCTCAATAAGAGTGGCGATTATCTGTCGAAGATTTTAAGGATAGAAGTATGACTCAGTGGATAGCAGGACAGTGGGTGGCAGGTCAAGGTGACGCCATGACATCAGTAAGCCCATACAACAATGAAGTAGTGTGGCAGGGTGATAGCGCGACACCAGCACAGGTTGAATCTGCAGTAGCAGCAGCTCGTGAAGCCTTCTTGGTTTGGAAAAAACTGAGCTTTGCAGAGCGTGAAGCGATCGTGTTGAACTTTGCAGAGAAAGTTAAAGAGAACAGCGAAGAAATCGCGCAAATCATCGCGAAAGAGACGGGTAAACCGATTTGGGAAACTCGCACTGAAGCGGGCGCAATGGCGGGCAAGATTGCTATTTCAATTCGTGCTTACCATGAGCGTACCGGTGAAGCTTCTCGTGAAGCGGCAGGCAACCAGATTGTACTGCGTCACCGTCCATTAGGCGTGATGGCAGTATTTGGTCCTTATAACTTCCCTGGTCACCTACCTAACGGTCATATTGTTCCTGCACTGCTATCGGGTAATACCGTGGTATTTAAGCCTTCAGAGCAGACACCTTGGACGGGTGAGTTTGCGATGAAATTATGGCAAGAAGCGGGTCTTCCTGCTGGCGTAATCAACTTAGTACAAGGCGCTAAAGAGACAGGTATCGCACTGGCCGATGCTAAAGGTCTTGATGGCGTGCTGTTCACAGGTAGCGCTAATACTGGGCATATCCTTCACCGTCAATTCGCGGGCCAACCGGGCAAGATGCTGGCACTAGAGATGGGTGGCAATAACCCTATGGTGATCAGTGACCAATATGGTGACGCAGACGCAACGGTATACACCATTATCCAATCGGCGTTCATCAGTGCGGGTCAACGTTGTACATGTGCTCGTCGTTTGTACGTGCCTGTTGGCGAGAAGGGGGATCTGCTACTCGATAAGCTGGTCGCAGCGACGCAAAAGATTCGTGTTGATCAGCCATTCGCTGAACCAGCACCCTTCATGGGTCCTCAGATCTCTGAAGCTGCGGCTAAGTTCATTCTGGACGCGCAAGCGAATCTACAATCGTTAGGCGGCGTCAGCCTAGTAGAAGCAAAAGCGGGTCAAGCGGCGTTTGTTTCTCCGGGTATTATCGACGCAACCAACATTGCTGAGCTGCCGGATGAAGAGTACTTCGGTCCACTGCTACAAGTGGTTCGTTACCAATCGCTAAAGCAAGCGGTTGAGCTAGCTAACGACACTCGTTTTGGTTTGTCTGCGGGTCTTGTATCAACAGATGATTCTGAATGGGAATACTTCGTTGACCATATCCGTGCGGGTATTGTTAACCGTAACCGTCAGCTAACAGGCGCAAGTGGTGATGCACCATTTGGTGGTCCGGGTGCTTCAGGCAACCTACGCCCAAGTGCTTACTATGCGGCGGACTACTGTGCTTATCCTATGGCTTCAATGGAAGGCGGTGAAACTCAACTTCCAGCAACGTTTAGCCCGGGTATTGAGCTTTAATTTAGGCTAATGAGTCTTAGGCTCATGCGTTAAGCTTGAAATAGGGAAGTGGTGTTATCGCTTTCCTTTTCCATCACGTCCGACACCTAGATTGGGCGGTAGATAATAATAGAAAAAGTATGTCACAGGCTGATGGCTGCTGACTCTGTGTCTCAGCCTCTCCCTCTCTTATCCAAATTACTAGCTTGCTAGAACCTTTGACAAGGAGTCACCATGACGCCCGATCTACTCTTTAAATCACTTTGGGACGATTACATTCACAGGCTTTGTCCATCGGCTGAGAAAGTGCATCACTTGCTGAAAGAAGACGAAGCGCTGATTAATGATCACATTGCATTGCGTACTTTCAATGTTGCTCCTTTGGGTATTGAAACATTAGCGAAGCCTTTCCTAGAGTTAGGCTATAAGGCGTGTGGCGACTACTTGTTTGAGAGCAAGAAGTTGGTGGCTAAGCATTACGAGCACCCAGATCCAAAACAACCAAAAGTGTTCATTAGTGAGTTGAAGGTAGAAGAGTGTTCAAGTGACTTGCAACAGATCGTTGCTAAGTTGGTTGAGCAAGTGGACGCAAGTAAGCTTCAAGGTCATGAGTTCTTGTTTGGTGGTCGTCTTTGGGATTTGAGCTTCGCTGACTTCCAAGTACTAGCGAAAGAGAGCGAATACGCGTCTTGGCTCGCGGCTCATGGATATGGTGCAAACCACTTTACGGTGAGTGTGAACCAGCTAAATGAATTTGATGAAGTGCAGGCGGTGAATGACTACCTGAGCGAGTCAGGCTTCACGATCAATGCATCTGGCGGTCAGGTTAAAGGCTCTCCAGAGGTCTTATTAGAGCAATCATCAACAATGGCAGACAAAGTCCCAGTTTCATTTGTTGAAGGCAATGAGATGATTCCTGGCGGCTTCTATGAGTTCGCTAAGCGTTATGCGATGGTCAACGGTGAGCTTTACACAGGTTTTGTTGCAGCATCAGCTGACAAAATCTTTGAGAGCACCAACGGTTAACAAAAGGTACGAGCACGGACTTTGTCCTAGAGATTCGAGTACGCTTCGCTTCGAGGAAGTTTACAAATAGGATTCTGTGAGTTTTTATCGTATCTCGCATCTGCTCTCTGGGTCTTCAGAAAACAAAAAAGCCACCAAATTCGCATTTGGTGGCTTTCAAATTTTTGGCTCAGTTAATCGAGATTAACGAGTGCCGTATACCACGATAGTTTTACCGTGTGCAGAAATTAGGTTCTGCTCTTCTAGCATCTTCAAGATACGACCAACGGTCTCACGAGAACAACCAACGATCTGGCCAATCTCTTGACGAGTGATCTTGATTTGCATGCCGTCAGGGTGAGTCATTGCATCTGGCTGTTTCGCTAGGTTTAGTAGCGTTTGAGCGATACGACCTGTTACATCAAGGAACGCTAAGTCACCAACCTTTTGGCTAGTTACTTGTAGACGGTTTGCCATTTGCGCTGAAAGGCGCATTAGGATATCTGGGTTCACTTGGATAAGTTGACGGAATTTCTTGAAAGAAATTTCAGCTACTTCACAAGGAGATTTAGCACGAACCCAAGCTGTACGCTCTTGGTCTTCTTCGAACAAGCCAAGCTCACCGATGAAGTCGCCTTGGTTTAGGTAAGAAAGAATCATTTCCTTACCTTCTTCGTCTTTGATAAGAACTGCCACAGAACCTTTAACGATGTAGTACAAGGTTTCTGCCTTTTCACCAGCATGAATCAAAGTACTTTTTGAAGGGTACTTATGAATATGACAGTGTGAAAGGAACCACTCTAATGTTGGATCGGTTTGAGGTTTACCTAGAACCATAATATCTCACTTCCTCTGCAGGGTATGCTTGCCGCTTTCCGTATTTTAGCTAAGCCTGGATTGACTTGTAGGATAAGAGCACTCGTTGAGTGCTGCAAGCTATCTTGTGTTTCGTTTAAGAATAGTATCCTTTTTCAGGTACTATTTCTTGATTTTAATCGTGACCAAGCTACGATTTTTTACGCAAAATTGTGCACATGATCACGGTATGAAAAGTAATCAACCAGAATGTCGTTTTGTTAACCTATTTTTCCGGTTTCGATGAGTTGTTGCAGGATTGGCCTCACAATGAGCTCCATAGCAAAACTCATCTTGCCGCCTGGCACTACTAGCGTGTTATGACGAGACATAAACGAGCCATCAATCATAGCCAGAAGGTAGGGGAAATCGACGTTTTTGATGCCACGCAAACGTATAACTACGAAGCTTTCGTCTAAACTTGGAATCCCTTTGGCGTTGAGAGGGTTAGATGTATCTACGGTTGGAACACGCTGAAAGTTGATGTGAGTGCGCGAAAATTGTGGGGTAATGTAGTTAAGGTAATCATCCATCGAACGAACAATGGAATCCATTACGGCTTCGCGTGAGTGGCCACGATCGCGGGTGTCACGAACGAATTTTTGAATCCACTCTAGGTTTACGATAGGTACCATGCCAATCAGCAAATCGACGTGTTGAGAAACGTTAATGTCGCCATCAACCACACCGCCGTGCAGGCCTTCGTAAAACATCACATCGGAGTTTTCAGGGATCTCTTGCCATGGCGTGAAGGTGCCCGGCATTTGATTGTAAGGCACGGCTTCATCGAAGGTGTGTAGGTAGCTTCTTACTTTACCTGTACCTTCGTTACCGTATTTACGGAAGAACTCTTCTAGCGCACCAAAGTCGTTGGCTTGAGGACCAAAGTAGCTGATGTGCTTACCTTGCTCGCGCGCTTTACGGATCTCGACATCCATCTCTGGGCGAGTGAAGCGATGGAAACTATCCCCTTCAACCCAAGCGGCCTTCACGTCCATCATATTGAACATTTTACGGAAGGCTTCTGAGGTGGTGGTGGTGCCGGCTCCAGATGAACCCGTCACCGCAATAATTGGATGTTTAGCGGACATGACAACCCTTGTCTTTTGAGTAACTTACTTGTTAGCAATCGTTTACCACTATAACACGGCTCCTTTATGAGCGCAGCTTAGAAGCGTTTTGTGACTTGAATATCAACGGTTTCATGGAGTTCAGAAAACACGATGCTGACTTCTCCTGAAGCTAATTGATGTTTCACTTGGTCAATCTTGTTTTGCAGTGAAACCTCTACGTCGCCGTAGTCTGTGCCTTCACGCAGCACGAACTCTTTGATGAGGTTTTCCAGTGTATCTGGCGCAATGTCTTGCCATGGGATGATCATAAATACTTCTCTCTTTTATGTTCATAGATATGTTTATTGATGTAGAAATATGTGTGCTTAGTAATGTTTTGCTTCTATTTACTAAGGCTCGGTCATTATGCCGAATCTTGGATACTTTCATAGTAGGCAGGCAAGGCTTCTTCTAACCAAAATCTTGGCTTGAGTGTGCTGCCAGTAATAAACCCAACATGTCCGCCTTTTTGGAACAGTCGATAATCGATGTTATCGGGTAGAACGAACTTTGGGATCACATCATCGGTCATGAAAGGGTCGTCTTTGGCATGAATGATCTGCGTCGGTAGTTTAATCTTGTTGAGCTTAGGCAGCGCAGAACATTGCGCATAATAATCTTGGGCATTTTTGAAGCCGTGCAGCGGTGCAGTGATTCGTTCATCAAACTCATACAGTTTGGTGATGTTCTTGATGGCTTCAGCTGTGATGCCAAGTTTTTCCTGTAGCAGGTTAACTTTTTTTAACGCATTCGATTTTAGAGAGTTGAGCAGGTACTTCTTATAAAGCTTGGAGAAACCGCGCTCAATACGACTGGAGCAACACGCTAAGTCAAATGGAGCAGATACGATTGTCGCCGCCGACAGCAATGGGTCGTCTGCGTACTCAGCTAAATAGTTCGCCAGCATGTTCCCACCTAAAGATATGCCAACCGCAACCTTCGGGTTATTCGGAAACTGGGCGTGTAGGTGTCTTAGGAAAAAGCGCGCATCTTCGACCTCACCTGAATGGTAAGCACGAGCTAGGCGATTGGGTTTTCCGCTGCAGCCTCTGAAGTGCATCATTACCGATAACCAACCATCTTTAGCAAATGCATTCATCAATCCGTTGGCGTAAGGGCTCTCAAAGCTACCTTCTAAACCATGGAATAGAACGAATATCGGCTTGTTACTTCGATCATCATTGCTTGGGTTGTCACAGTCTGGTGATTCGCTCCAAGCAAGATCAAGAAAGTCACCATCGGGAGTTTCTAAGGTTTGCCAGTGAGGATGAAACAGCGCCTGTTTTCTAATAAACCGTGGCACTAAGGTTTGTAAGTGCGGATTAGAGAGACCAGCGGCTGCGGTAAATATTGTCATAAAAACGATCCATGCTTCTTTGATGGGCTTTGATAACGTGTTGAGCTTGCAGTGAAACGCCCACGTTTTTATTTGAGCTTGGTTGATTCTCGGCATAAGCGCAAGGCTTTCACTTATACGAGACACAAAAACAGGCTATGGGTAACCAGTTGAATAATATCAATGTTAGGTGCGTTAAACACTTCATTGTGCGTATTAGTCAGTGCATGCAAATGAAGAGAGACAGGGCGCAGTTAAGCTTGGATCTTGATTGAAGAAAAAGGAAAGAGAATGAGCTAGGGCTGAGGTGCTGGTTCAGAAAAAGCGTCGTAGAGGTTTTCTGCTCCTAATAAACGACAGTACTGAAACGCGAGCGGTGATTGCTGGTTAGCGTAAAGCTGTAGGGAGTTTATACAGTCGACGAGATCGGACTGTTGTTGCTTTTCAAGCTGTAACTCAAACTGTAAGGCTTCACGGTATAGTGAGTCGACAACGTGTGCTTTGAGATGTTTACGTAGCTCTCGATAACTATGAAGCAGGGTTTCAGAGCGGCTCAAGCATTGTTGTACTTTGTGCCACTCTTCTTCAGCAAAAGACAATTGCTGCTCATCAAGCCATTTGAGAAGCAACAGTAAATTGACGTTGCCGTGGAACTGGTTTTGCAAAGCTAGGCACGCATCCTTTACACCGCGCACACTGTAGTACTGAAGGCTAAATTGCCATAGTCGTTCCAGTGTTAGTGATATTGGGGCGTGCTCTGGGCTCATAAGCTATCCATATTCTGTTCCATCTGCTCAAGCTCTTCTTGAGTGGACATCCAATCCATTTCAACTTCTTCTAGCTGTGACTTACTGCTCGCTTGGAGAGCGAGTACTTTATTCAGTTTAGCCTTATTTTCAGCTTCATACAGTGAAGTGTCGGATAATTCTTGCTCGGCTTCTTCAAGAGCCTGAGTTAATTTATCCATCTGTTTTTCAAATTGAGTAAGCTTTTTACGCAGTGGTGCCGTCAGTTTACGGAACTCGGCTTCTTTACGTTTTTGCTCTTTTTTCGCTGCTGCACTGTTGGCACCGTCTTTTGCTGGTGCCAATGCTTGTGCTTCTTTGCGCTCAACTTTCTGCTGTTCGGTTAGCCACTTGTAGTAATCGCTTAAGTCACCATCAAACGGTGCTACTTGGCGGTCGTGTACAAGGTATAAATCATCGGTAGTTGCACGCAATAGGTAACGGTCGTGCGATACGATAACCATTGCGCCTTCAAACGTCTGCAGGGCAAAAGTCAGCGCTTGACGCATGTCGAGATCCAAGTGGTTGGTTGGTTCATCGAGTAGCAACAGGTTCGGTTTTTGCCATACCAGTAGCGCTAATACTAAACGCGCTTTTTCACCACCAGAGAAGGGTGCCACTTTATCGAGCGCTTTTTCACCTTGGAAACCGAAGCTACCTAGGTAATCACGCAATTGTTGCTCGGTGTGTTTAGGGGCAATCTGCATCATGTGCTGCAGCGGTGTTTCTTCTGGGTGCAACGTTTCTAACTGGTGCTGTGCAAAGTAACCAATCTTAACGCCTTGCGAATAACTCAGTTCACCGCCTTGCTGTTTAAGTTCGCCAGAAAGCAGTTTAATCAGTGTTGATTTACCAGCACCATTTCGACCAAGTAGACCAATACGGCTACCCGGTACTAGGTTCAGGCGAATTTTCTCTAGAATCAGATTGTCATCATAGCCCGCTGATACTTCATCCATCATCATGATTGGATTTGGTAGCGCGTCTGGTTCTCTAAACTCAAAGCTGAATGGATTATCAAACTGAGCAGGCAGCACTTGTTCCATTTTCTCTAGCGCTTTAATACGGCTTTGCGCTTGGCGAGCCTTTGAAGCTTTGTAACGGAAACGGTCAATGTAGCTCTGCATGTGAGACATCTGTTTCTGCTGCTTTTGGTACATCGCTTGTTGCAGAATCAGTTTTTGCGCTCGTTGGGTTTCGAACGATGAGTAGTTACCCGTGTACTCATTGAGCTGTTGGTTTTCAACGTGCACGATGCGGTTGACGATAGGGTCTAAGAAGTCTCTATCGTGCGAGATAAGCACTAGCGTGCCAGGGTAGCTTTGTAACCAACGCTCTAACCACATTACTGCGTCTAAATCCAAGTGGTTGGTAGGCTCATCGAGTAGCAGTAGGTCACTGCGACACAGTAGGGCTTGCGCTAGGTTCAAACGCATACGCCAACCACCTGAGAATTGAGTCAGGTTCCATGTCATTTGTTCTTGGCTAAAGCCTAGGCCATCCAGTAACTCGGCAGCACGTGCCTTTATGCTGTAACCACCAATGGTTTCAATCTTGCCGTGGATCTCTGCTACCAATGTGCCATTGTCGGCTTGTTCAGCTTTCTCTAGTTGATCTTCAAGGCCGCGGTATTCACGGTCACCATCAATCACGTATTCAATTGCTGTTCTTTCTAATGCAGGGGTTTCTTGAGCAACCCAAGCCATTTCCCAATGGGCAGGTTTGCTGAATGAGCCCGCATCAATAGACAGTTCGTCCTTAATTAAGGCGAATAGCGTAGATTTACCACAGCCGTTTTTACCAACCAAACCGATCTTGTCGCCAGGGTGAAAAGTCGCAGATGCTTGGTCGAGGAGTGGCTTACCGCCGCGTAGCAATTGAATATCAGAGAAAGTAATCATAATTGAAATAGCATAGAAATTAGAGGTGAACAGACGCCTGCATAGTAGGCTGAAACCAGATAAAAGTCGATCACAATGCAATTTGCGTTATGATGCCAATAACATATTAATAACTTTTGCTTAAATTCTTGTGGCCTTGCCACCGTTTAGCCCTCAAAGGAATGTTTCAAAGGAATGAGTAATACTCCCTCGACAGACAAAGTCGTGCCAAAGGTGTTGATCATCTACGCGCACCCAGAGCCGCAAACCTCTATTGCTAACCAGATGATGGTTAAGAAGGTAGAGTCGCTCGGTCATGTCAAAGTTCATGATCTCTACGCCATCTACCCTGACTTCTTTATTGATGTGCCTTATGAGCATGAATTGCTCCTTCAATACGATGTGATCGTGTTTCAGCATCCTCTGTTTATGTATTCCTGCCCTTCATTGTTAAAAGAGTGGTTTGATCGCGTGTTAGGCAAGGGCTTTGCTTTTGGTGAGCAAAGTGCGCTTAAAGGCAAACACTGGCGCAGTGTGATTACTACCGGTGGTAAAGAAGAGGCGTTTGGTGCCGCAGGTTATAATAAATATCCATTACAAGAGATCTTGCAACCATTCGAGCTTACCGCTGCTTTGTGTCAGATGAATTGGATATCCCCTTTGGTTTTACACTGGGCACGAAATGTCTCCGATATGACGCGTTACCAACACGCCGAAGCGTATCGAAATTGGTTGCGAGACCCGCTACAAGATATAGGAGCAGATGATGGCTCTGACTAATGATTTTCTACAAAGTAGCGTTATATTTTTAGCGGCTGCTGTGGTTGCGGTTCCTATCGCACAGCGCGCCGGTTTGGGTTCAGTACTTGGTTACTTATTAGCGGGCGTGGCAATTGGCCCATGGGGGCTGGGCTTAATCAGTGATGTCGAAGCGATTCTACACTTCTCCGAATTCGGGGTGGTACTGCTGCTCTTCCTGATTGGTTTAGAGCTTAACCCGAAAAAACTGTGGCAGATGCGAGCCCCCATTCTCGGGTTGGGCGGCGCGCAAGTGCTGATCACCACTCTAATTATTACCGCCATCGCCTGTCTATTTGGATTAACCTGGCAAACCAGTCTCGTGATAGGTATGGGTTTGGCGCTGTCTTCGACTGCGATTGCCTTGCGTGTTATTGAAGAGCGAGAGCTCGGCGGCAAAGAAGCAGGGCAGTCGGGCTTTGCAGTACTGCTTTTCCAAGATATCGCTGTTATTCCAATGCTAGCAATGTTGCCTCTACTTGCGGGTAATACCGGCGGTAGCTGGGCTGACATGCTGTGGATGCTGGGTGGCGTGATTGGCCTACTGGTCGGTGGCCACTTCTTGTTGAGACCACTTTTCCGATACGTAGTGATGAGTGGTGTGCGTGAGTTATTCACCGTCGCGGCGCTGTTACTTGTGATTGGTATTGCTGTGATCATGCAACGGATTGGCTTGTCGATGGCATTAGGTACCTTCCTAGCGGGCGTACTTCTGGCTGAAAGTGAATATCGACACGAGCTTGAGATCGCGATTGATCCATTCAAAGGTTTACTGCTTGGTCTGTTCTTTATCTCTGTGGGTATGGCGGTAAACCTAGGTCTACTGGCAGAAAGCCCATTCGCAATACTTATTGCAGTGTCGTCGCTAGTCGTATTGAAAGGTTTGGTGCTGTATGCGCTGGCTCGTATCTTCGGCACTCAAGCTAAAGCACGCAGCCGAATGGCGATGATCCTTAGCCAAGGTGGTGAGTTCGCTTTCGTTATTTTTACTGCGGCGAGTGCTCAAGGCATCTTAAGTGGCGAACAAGTGTCGTTCTTACTGGTGGTTGTGAGCCTTTCTATGGTGACCACGCCATTGATGCTTAAACTGCAAGACCGATTCTTTGCACGTCAGCTTAATCAAATCAGTGAAAGTGCGATGTCTTCGGATGTGGTTGATCGCAGCCCTCGAGTGATTATTGCGGGCTTTGGTCGTTTTGGTCAGATCATTGGTCGTCTGATGTATGCCAACAAGATTCGTATCACTGTCCTTGAAAGTGATGCCAGCCAAATACACATCCTTAGAAAGTTCGGCTACAAGGTGTTTTACGGAGACTCGACTCACCTAGAGCTATTACGCGCAGCTGGTGCTGATAAAGCAGAGGCGATTGTGTTGTGTACTGACTCCCCAGATGAAATCATGAAAACCGTCGATTTATGTAAGCAGCACTTCCCACGCTTAAAGATCTTGGCGCGTGCACGAAGCCGTGTTGAAGCGTATCAACTACTTAACCACGGTGTGAGTAACTATTCGCGTGAAACCTTCCTTGGAGCATTGGATTTAGGTCGTCAAACATTGACTGAACTTGGCATGCATCCATATAAAGCGAAGCGAGCAGAAGCACACTTTAGAAAGTTGGATAATGGTATGCTGAAAGAGTTGCTGCCTCAGCATAACGAAGATGCAGAGTTAGCCCAAAGAGCGAAAGAGGCTCGTAAAGAACTTGAAGAGATCTTTGGACACGAGATGGAAAACGATCACCAATCTCGAAACTATTGGCAGTAGCTTGAAGTGATAACTCATGCTTGAGCTTAGAAATAGAGCTTGGGCATAGAAATAACAGACTATAGAACTAACCTAATAATAAACGCGGTCTCTGCTTAACTTATCAATAAAGTGAGTGGGAAGAACCGCGAATCCAGAGTAGTAAAGGATATGAACGTGAAACAGAAAAAACGCTTTATCGCAGGGGCAAGCTGCCCAAGTTGCAACACTCAAGACACACTCCGTTGGTGGATTGAAAATAATATCGAGCTGGTGGAATGTGTCGATTGTGACTTCACAGAACAGCGTAAACCGAAAACTGTAGAGAAATCTGAACACGCGAATCAAGAAATGATCGGTATTTTTAAGCCAGAATGATTGAGTTTCGTTAATTGATCCCCATAATATCCCGGTACAGAATTTTTCCTAAGCTCAACTGTTCGAGCTTAGTCCAAACCTCCTTGGAGCTCTCATGAAAATTGAAAAGAACGTAGTAGTTAGTGTTGCATATCAAGTGAAACTTGAAGATGGCGTAGTAGTTGACCAATCAACTGCAGAAGCTCCACTAGATTACCTTCACGGTCACAACAACCTAATTACAGGTCTTGAAAAAGAGCTTGAAGGCAAAGTAGCTGGCGACAAGTTCTCTGCAACTGTTACTCCAGAAGACGCATACGGCGAACACAACGACGCACTAGTTCAACGTGTTCCTGCTGACGTATTCCAAGGTGTTGAGCAAATCGAAGTTGGCATGCGTTTCCTAGCGGATACTGACCAAGGTCCAATCCCAGTTGAAGTTACTGAAGTAGATGGCGACGAAGTTGTTGTTGATGGTAACCACATGCTAGCTGGCCAAACTCTAACGTTTGACGTTGAAGTTGTAGCGGTTCGTGAAGCGACTGAAGAAGAAGTTCAACACGGTCACGTACACCAAGAAGGCGGCTGTGGCGGTCACGACCACGATCATGACCACGAAGGCGGTTGCTGTGGTGGCGAAGGCCATGACCACGGTGAAGAGAAAAAAGACGGCTGCTGCGGCGGCGGTAGCTGTGGTTCTCACTAATACCGAATTAACGGTTTAGTTTAAGAATCTTGAAAGCCTCCCTTGTGGCTGTCTCTTGATCACAAG